>DATMMM010000368.1:0-4086 GCA_035569735.1 Allostellaceae bacterium
TTTCCAACCACGCCGGCGGCATTCTGGGCGGCATCTCCACCGGCCAGGACATCGTCGTGCGCTTCGCCGTCAAGCCCACGAGCTCGATCCTGACGCCGCGACGCACCGTCGACATCCACGGCCACGACACCGAGATCTCCACCAAGGGCCGCCACGACCCCTGCGTCGGCATCCGCGGCACACCCGTGGGCGAAGCGATGGTGGCCGTGGCGCTCGCCGACCATCTGTTGCGGCAAAAGGCGCAGTGCGGGTGAAAAAGCCGGGCCGAGGCATGCGCTGGTTCAGGATGACTGAACCAGACTGGGTTAAAGAGGGCACGTCAGCCTGAGGCAGGCTTGTCCCACGGCTGTCCGGTTCGCGTTTGAAACAGCACCAGCGAGTTTCGTCTGCGCTCAATCCCCCATTGTCGTCATGGCCGGACTTGTTCAGACTTGTTTCTGAGGGGCGATAACCAGGAAGCACACAATTTGCCCTCTGATTCGCACGAATCCTGCCTCTTGCCATACTACGTGAGCCGTAGTATGGATCTCGGTGATCCGCAGCTGGCAAAACTCGGCAAGCGAGAAGGTCTACCGTGGCGATCGCGTGCGGGGGTTCGCCTCGCTTGACCACGCCAAAGCCAGGCTGTGGTTGCGGGCGTTAGACGCAGCAGTCACGCTCGAAGGGCTCGGTCAATTGAAGAGCGTTGGCCTCCACAAGCTCAAGGGGCGCAGGCGCGAGCAGTGGGCTGTGTCCGTCAATGGACCTTGGCGCATCTGCTTCGTATTTCGCGACGGAGACGCGTACGATGTCGAAATCGTCGACTATCACAGAGGGTGATCCGATGGCCATCCATCCCGGTGAGATTTTGAAGGAGGAGCTGGATGCGCGCGGGCTGAGCGCCAACCGATTGGCTCTGGATCTGGGCGTTCCCTCCGGCCGCATCACGGACATCCTCAATGGGAAGCGCGGCATCTCCGCCGACACGGCGCTTCGTCTCGCGCGATATTTCGGCAACGAAGCGCGGTTCTGGCTCAATCTCCAGCTTCTCTACGATCTGGAGGTCGCGGAGAGCGCGCACGGCCGCGAGATCCGCGCCCGCATCCGCCCTTCCAAGGCGGCCTGACGGCCGCATCGGAGACCCCATGCCCCAGCCCGATCACATCTCCGCGCTCCCCGTCCCCGAGCCCGCTCGTCTCGATGCGGACATCCAGGCGGTCTACCAGAAATGCATGGAGAAGCTCGGCCTGGTGCCGAACGTGCTGCGCGCCTACAGCTTCCATCCGCAGAAGCTGCGGAATTTCATGACCATGTACAACGAGCTCATGCTGGGGGATTCGAAGCTCAGCAAGCTCGAGCGCGAGATGGTGGCGGTGGTGGTCTCCTCCGCCAATCGCTGCTACTACTGCCTGGTGGCGCACGGGCAGGCGGTGCGGCGGCTCTCGGGCGACGCCGAGCTCGGCGAGATGATGGCGCTCAACTACCGCGTGGCGAAGCTGAGCCCGCGCCAGCGCGCCATGCTCGATTTCGCCTGGAAGCTCACGGTGACGCCGCATCAGGTCGAGGAGCCCGATCGCGCCGCCCTGCGCGCTGCCGGTCTCGACGATGCCGAGATCTTCGATCTCGCGGACGTCGTCGCGTTCTTCAATCTCTCGAACCGGATGGCCTTCGCGCTCGACATGATGCCGAACCGGGAATACCACCGCCTCGACCGCTGAAACCGGGAGCCAGCCATGCGTCGCTTCATCGTCGGATTCTTCGCGGTTATCGGCGCCCTCGTGAGCGTCATCATCGCCGCCCTCGTGGTGCTGGCGATCTGGGGCTCGCCCGCGTCCACTCCGGTCGCCGAGGGCACCGTGCTCAGCTTGAACCTCACCGAGGGGCTTTCGGATACCGCGCCCCGCGAGGGTCTTTCGGCACTGCTCGGCGAATCGAAGGCCACGCTGCGCGACGTGCTCGACGCCATCGAGCGCGCCGGGAACGATCCCAGGGTGAAGGGCGTGTTCGCGCGCGTGGGCGGAGACGACATTCCGACCGCGCAGGCTCAGGAACTGCGTGACGCGATCGCCGCGCTCCGCGCCAAGGGAAAGTTCGCCATCGCCTACGCCGACACCCTCGGCGAGTTCGGGGCAGGCACTCACGCCTACTACCTCGCGGCCGGCTTCGACGAGATCTGGCTGCAGCCTCAGGGCGTCGTGGGTTTGTCGGGCCTGCGGGCCGAGGTGCCTTTCTTCCGCGGCCTCCTCGACAAGCTGGCGATCGCGCCGAGCTTCGATCATCGCGAAGAGTACAAGACCGCGATGAACAGCATCACCGAGCAGCAGATGACGCCGCCGCACCGCGAGGAGACCGAGTCGATCCTGCAATCGGTCTACGGCGAGATCGTGCGCGGCGTCGCCAAGGACCGGAAGCTCGAGGAGGCGCAGCTGCGCTCGCTGGTCGACCGCGGAATGCTCCTCCCGGACGAGGCGATCTCGGCGCATCTGATCGACCACACGGGCTACCGCGACGAAGCGGAGAAGGCGGCCAAGACGCGCGCCGGCAAAGGGGCGGCGCTGGTGACCGCGCTCAACTACCTCGACCGCGCAGGACGGCCGCACGAGAAAGGTCCAACCATCGCGCTGATTTACGGCACCGGGCTCATCCAGCGTGGCAGCAGCACGACGAACCCGTTCTCGGCGTCAGGCCTGATGGGCGCCGACACGGTGTCGCGCGCCTTCGACAAGGCCGCGGGCGACGGCGAGGTGAAGGCCATCCTGTTCCGCGTCGACAGTCCCGGCGGCTCCGCTGTCGCCTCGGAGACGATCTGGCGCGCGGTACTCCGGGCGCACCAGAGCGGCAAGCCCGTGATCGTCAGCATGGGCGCGGTCGCGGGATCCGGCGGCTATTATATCGCCGCGCCCGCCGACAAGATCGTCGCCGAGCCCGCGACGCTCACCGGCTCGATCGGCGTGCTCGCCGGCAAATTCGTGCTGAGCGGGCTTTTTGAGAAGCTCGGCATCGGCTGGGGCGCGGTCCAGGAAGGCGCCAGTGCCGATATGTTCAGCACGCTCAAGGATTTCTCGCCGCCCGAGAAGCAGCGCTTCGAGGAATTCCTCGATGCGGCCTACGGCACCTTCAAGGACCGCGTCGCCCAGGGGCGGAAGCTCAGCGCGGACGCGGTCGAGACCGTGGCCAAAGGCCGGGTCTGGACCGGCGAGGACGCCAAGGCACGGGGACTCGTGGACGAGCTCGGCGGGTTCAGCACCGCGCTGCGCGTGGCAAAGCAGGCCGCGAAGATCGCGGACGACCAGGACGTCAGCCTGAAGCTCTATCCAAGGGCGGAGACCGTCGGCGAAACCCTCGGCCGCTTGCTGGGGCGCCGGCCGCCGGACGAGGACACGACGGGCGCGGACGCGCTCAGCCAGCGGATCGCGCAATTCCGGGCGCTGCTCGGTCAGATGGAGCTGGCGAGCCAACCCGCCGGCGCGGCACTTATGCCGCGCGCGACGGCGCCCTAAAGTTCCCGCGTTCTAGCGATTTCACTGAAATCGCCGGAACGGGAGCCAGGACTCTGGCGGATCAGGATAATCCGGTGCGGGGTTTCGGCGCGTCGGTGACGTCGACGTGGCCCGAGAGCCGGCCGCCGCGCTCGATCTCGATCTCGCCGTAGCGTACGGCGGCAGAGACCTGGCCGGGCGTGCGGATCAGCAACCGCCCGCTCACGGTGAGCTCGCCCTCGAAGCGGCCTCTGATCTCGGCGCTCTCGACCGAGGCCGAGCCCGTGAACAAGCCGCCCTCGGAGATCGCTATGTCCCGGCAATCCTTGATGTTCGCCTTGACGGTGCCTTCGACGACCAAGCGGTCGCAGGCACTGATCTCGCCGGAGAGCACGATCTCGCGGCCCACGACCAGCGTGCGGGTCGCGGTCTGCGGCTGCTGCCCCATCAGGGACTCGCTGTTCGGCTTTGGAGCAGCGATTGGCTGCGTTTCGCGAGAGCGGTCAGCCAGAGGCGACGTGGGCCGCGTCGGCTGAGTGGGTGGGTCCAGGGGTGGCAACGGCGCGCCTTTTCTCATGGTGGTAAGAATGTTAGCCATGATAACCCCCCCGCGCCCTACGCCTCAATG
>DATMMM010000369.1:0-3761 GCA_035569735.1 Allostellaceae bacterium
CGCTTGCGGCGAGGCGGAAATCGCCGGCATCTTGGCCGCGCTCGACGGAAGGGCCGTGGCACCCGGCCCGAGCGGCGCGCCGAGCCGCGGCCGGCCCGAGGTGTTGCCGACCGGGCGCAATTTCTATTCGGTGGACGCGCGGGCATTGCCGACCCAGGCGGCCTGGGCGCTCGGCTGGAAATCGGCCCAGCTCCTGGTCGCGCGGCACGCCCAAGAGCAGGGCGCCTATCCCCGGCGCATGGCGCTCTCGGCCTGGGGCACCGCCAACATGCGCACGGGCGGCGACGACATCGCGCAGGCCCTCGCCCTCATGGGCGTGCGCCCGCGCTGGGAGCCGAGCACGGGCCGCGTCGTCGGCTTCGAGATCCTGCCGGCATCGCTGCTCGATCGGCCGCGGGTCGATGTGACGCTGCGGGTCTCCGGCTTCTTCCGCGACGCCTTCGCCAATCTGATCGACCTCGTCGACAGCGCCACGCGCGCGGTGGCGGCGCTCGACGAGGCGCCCGAGGTCAACCCGGCAGCAGAGCGCGTGGCGACCGACCGCGGAGCGCTCATCGCCAAAGGCGTGCCGGCGGCGGAGGCCGAGCGCCGCGCCGGCGCGCGCGTGTTCGGCTCGAAGCCCGGCGCCTATGGTGCCGGCCTGCAGACGCTGATCGACGAGCGAACCTGGAAGGACGACGCCGATCTCGCCGAGGCCTATCTCGCCTGGGGCAGCTTCGCTTATGGCGGCGGCGCGGAGGGCGCGGAGGATCGCGAGGGCTTCAGCGCGCGGCTCCGCGAGGTCGAGGCCGTCGTGCAGAACCAGGACAACCACGAGCACGATCTTCTGGATAGCGACGACTATTACCAGTTCGAGGGCGGGCTCGCGGCGACGGTGCGGCATCTCGCGGGCGCGGCGCCCGTGCTCTATCACAACGACCACTCGCGGCCGGCGCGGCCGCAGATCCGCACGCTGGAGGAGGAGATCGGCCGCGTCGTGCGCGCGCGCGTGGTGAACCCGACCTGGATCGCCGCCATGATGCGCCACGGCTACAAGGGCGGCTTCGAGATGGCGGCGACGGTGGATTACCTCTTTGCCTTCGCGGCGACCGCGCGCGCGGTCAAGGACCACCATTTCGACGCGGTCTACGACGCCTATCTCGGCAAGACCGCCGTGCGCGAGTTTCTCTCCGGGCGCAACCCGGACGCGCTCCGCGAGATCTCCGAGCGGCTCGGCGAGGCGATCGACCGCGGACTCTGGACGCCCCGGCGCAACAGTCTGCGCACCGAGCTCGCCGATATCGCGGGGAGCCCGCGGCCATGAGCGAGGACGCGCCCGAGAGCGAGGAGGAGATCAATCGGCGCCATGCCGAGAAGGCCGCCAAGCGCAAGGCGGCGCGCGACCGCATGCTCGCCACCAAGACCGAGGAACGCGGCCTCATCATCCTGCACACCGGCACCGGCAAGGGAAAATCCACCGCCGCCTTCGGCCTGGTGCTGCGCTGCCTCGGCCACGGAATGCGGGTCGGCATCGTGCAATTCGTCAAGGGCGCCTGGAGCACCGGTGAGCGCACGGTGCTGTCCCGATTTCCGGATCTGGTGACCATGCGGGCGATGGGCGAGGGCTTCACCTGGGAGACCCAGGACCGCGCCCGCGACATCGCGGCCGCCCGCGCGGCCTGGGCGCTCGCCAAGGCGATGATCGCCGATCCCGGCTATCGCCTCGTATTGCTGGACGAGCTCAACATCGTGCTACGCTACGATTACCTGCCGGTCGAGGAGGTGGTGACCGCGCTCAGATCAAAGCCGCGCGACCTCCACGTCGTCGTCACCGGCCGCAACGCCAAGCCCGAGCTCATCGAGATCGCAGACCTTGTCACGGAGATGAGGCTCGTGAAGCATCCGTTTCGAGCCGGCGTCAAGGCTCAGGCAGGCATCGAGTTCTAACCATAAGCAGGAGGAACCAGACCCATGAGGCGCATTCTGATGGTGGCGGTAATGGCGCTCGCATTGGCGGTGCCGCAGCTCGCCATGGCGAGCGATGAACAAGAGGTGGTGGACGATGCGGCCAACGCCGTCCAGCGCTTAAGCACAAGCTCCGGTTTGGCGGCGAACGCCCGCGACCTGCTGCACCGGGCGCGCGGCGTCATGATCGTGCCCACGCTGGTGAAGGGCGGGTTCATCTTTGGCGCCCAGGGCGGCACCGGCGTGCTCTTGAGCCGCGACCCCAAGACCGGCAGCTGGAGCTATCCCGCCTTCTACGCCATGGGCGCGGGGTCGTTCGGCCTGCAGATCGGGCTCGAGGTCTCCAAGATCATGCTCATCATCATGAACGACAAGGCGCTCAACGCGATCATGAAATCGGAATTCAAGATCGGCGCCGAGGCGGGCATCGCGGTGGTGACGCTGGGCGGCGGTGCCGAGGCCTCGACCACGGCGGCGGGCGGCGCGGACATTTACGCGCTCGCGGAATCGGCCGGCCTCTTCGGCGGCATCGCGATCCAAGGCGGCATCATCAAGCCGCGCCTGCAACAGGATCACGCCTACTACGGCCCCAATGTCACGGCGCAGGACATCGTGCTGCGGCGGACCGCCAAGAATCCCGCCGCCGAAAATCTTCGCAACGAGCTTCGCCAGGCCGCGGGCAGCTAGGCCGCAGGGAGCGTTGAACGGGGAGACATGAGCGCAGCCCCTCACCTCGCGCGGAGGACGCCTGCGCTGATGCTCCAAGGCACGGGCTCCGACGTGGGGAAGTCCCTCCTCACGGCGGGGCTCGCTCGGGCTTTCGCGCGCCGCGGCCTCGGCGTGCGCCCGTTCAAGCCGCAAAACATGTCCAACAATGCCGCGGTGACCTCGGAGGGCGGCGAGATCGGCCGCGCCCAGGCGCTGCAGGCGCGCGCCTCGGGCGTGGCGCCCTCGGTGCACATGAACCCGGTGCTGCTGAAGCCGCAATCGGAGCGCGGTGCGCAGGTCGTGGTCGCGGGCCGGATGATCGGCACCGCCACCGCGCGCGATTATCAAACGCTCCGCACGGAGCTGCTGCCGAAGGTGCTGCAGAGCTTCGAGCTGCTCGCGGCGGGCGCCGACCTCGTGCTGGTCGAGGGCGCCGGCAGTCCCGCCGAGGTCAATCTGCGCGCCGGCGACATCGCCAACATGGGATTCGCGGAGGCGGCGGACGTGCCGGTGGTGCTGGTCGGCGACATCGAGCGCGGCGGCGTGCTGGCGCAGATCTGCGGCACGCATCTCCTGCTCTCGCCCGCCGAGCGGCAGCGCCTCAAGGGCGTGATCGTCAACAAGTTCCGCGGCGACGTCTCACTGTTCGCGGGCGGCATCGAGGTGATCCGAAGCGTGACCGGCCTCGGCTGCCTCGGCGTGGTGCCCTGGTTCCAGCGCGCCCATGAGCTGCCGGCGGAGGACGCGCTGGCACTCGAGCGCATGGCGATCCCCGCCCGCGCCGGCCGGTTCCGGATCGCCGTGCCGCGCCTGCCGCGGATCGCGAATTTCGACGACCTCGACCCGCTACGCGCCGAGCCCGACATCGCCGTCGAGTTGATCGAGCCGGGCCGTCCCTTGCCGCTCTGCGATCTGATCCTTCTGCCGGGCTCGAAGGCGACGCTCGGCGATCTCGCGGCGCTCCGAGCCGAGGGCTGGGACATCGACATCCTCGCCCATGTCCGGCGCGGCGGCGCCTTGCTGGGGCTCTGCGCGGGCTATCAGATGCTAGGGCGCCGCATCGCCGATCCCGAGGGGATCGAGGGAATGGCCGGCGAAGCCCAGGGCCT
>DATMMM010000370.1:0-5375 GCA_035569735.1 Allostellaceae bacterium
CCGATGGGAGACCGTTCATGGCGGAAATGACCGGCGGCGAGGCGCTCGTCGAGATGCTGCGCCGCCACGGGGTCGATACGGTCTTCGCGCTGCCAGGCGTGCAGAACGATGCGCTCTTCGCGGCGCTCTACGACGCGCGGAACGCGATCCGGGTCGTTCACCCCCGGCACGAGCAGGCCGCGGCCTACATGGCCTATGGCTATGCGCGCGCGACGGGCCGCGTGGGCGTTTACATCGTCGTGCCCGGTCCGGGTTTCCTCAATACGACCGCGGCGCTCGCCACGGCCTATGCCACCAGCACGCCGGTGCTGTGCATCGCGGGCCAGATCCCGCTCGCGATGATTGGGCGCGGGATCGGCTTCCTGCACGAGATCCCCGACCAGCTCGGCGTCATGCAGCGGCTCACCAAATGGGCGGCGCGCATCGAGCGCCCCGCGGATGCGCCGCACCTGGTGAGCGAGGCCTTCTACCAGTTGACCAGCGGCCGGCCGCGGCCGGTGGCGCTCGAGGTGCCGCTCGACGTGCTCGCGGAGAAGGCCGAGGTGACGCTCTCCGATCCGCTGCCTCAGCCGCCGCCGCCCGCGGGCGACCCCGCGGCCATCGGCAAGGCCGCCGGGCTGCTGGCGGGGTCCAAGCGCCCGATGATCATCGCGGGCGGCGGCGCCTTCGGCGCCGGGCCCGAGATCCTGCGCCTCGCCGAGCGTCTGCAGGCGCCGGTGGTCAGCACTTATACCGGCAAGGGTGCCGTCGACTGGAAGCATCCACTCACCCTCAATTATCCCGGGGGACACCGGCTCTGGCCCGATGTCGACGTCGTGCTCGCGATCGGCACGCGCATGCAAGCGCAACTCGTCAATTGGGGCGTCGACGACACGCTCAAGGTCGTGCGCGTCGACATCGACCCGGTCGAGATCAATCGCGTGCGCCGGCCCACGGTCGGCATCGTCGGCGACGCGCGCCGCGCCGCCATCGCGCTCGAGGCGGCGCTCGCGGGCATGCCGCCACGGCCCTCGCGCGCGGCGGAGATCGCCTCGCTCAAGGCGGCAGTCACCGAGACGCTGTCGGAGCTCTCGCCGCAGGTGGAGTTCGCCGCCGCCATTCGCGAGGCGATTCCGGATGACGGCTTCTATGTCGACGAGCTGACCCAGGTCGCCTATGTCGGGCGCGTCACCATGCCGTTCTCGAGGCCGCGCAGCTTCATCGATTCGGGCTACCAGGGCACGCTCGGTTTCGGGTTTCCGACCGCGCTCGGCGTCAAGGTCGCGTTTCCCGACAAGCCCGTGGTCTCCGTCTCCGGCGACGGTGGCTTCATGTACGCGATGCCGGAGCTCGCCACGGCCGTGTTGCACGGCATCGCGGTAGTCGCGGTGGTCTTCACCGACAACGCCTTCGGCAACGTAAAGCGCATCCAGCGCACCGACTACGGCGGCAAGGTGATTGCGAGCGAGCTGCACAATCCCGATTTCGTCGAGCTCGCGAGGCTGTTCGGCGCCGCGGGCGCGCGCGCCACCACGCCCGCCGAGCTCGGCGCGGAGATCCGCGCGGCCATCAAGCGCCCCGGCCCGACGCTGATCGAGGTGCCCGTCGGCGAGATGCCGGATCCCTGGAAGCTCATCCACATGGGCCGCGCGCGGCCCATGGCCTGAAGCCGCGAACCCGACGGCGCCCTGCCCGATCAGGGCCGCGGGTTGGAGACGGCGCGTTTGGTGTCGCCGGCCGCCTCGAGCTGCCGGATGCGCTCCTCTGCCTCTGCGATGAGCCGTGCGATGGCAGCAAGAGCGCCGCGGTCGACGGCCATGCGCTGCAAGCCTTTGTAGTGCGCGATCCGCTGGCGCAATTCCCGGGCCGTCGTTCTGTCCATGGCGAGTCCCAACGGCGCATCGTGCCGGCCCAGCGCGACAGTTTTAAGACGGCGCGCGGCGCCTCGCATCGAACCACGGAGATCGGCTCGACGGCCGAACGGCACGACCGGGGTGATTTGCGTTCGGACCCGGATTTGCGATTGAATCCGGTGCTCACCGCGCGAGCGCGGTTCTTGGGAATGCGAGGGCGCTATGTCACTTGTCCATCGCCGTGCGGTGCTCATGGGCCTGTTGGCGAGCGGGCTCGCCGTGCCCGCCCGGCGCGCGAGCGCCGAGGAGCAGGCGGCGCTCGTCGAGGGCGCGAAGAAGGAAGGCATGCTCGCCTTTGCGACCTCGGTCTCGGCCGCGGGCTTTCCTAAATTCATGGACGCCTTCAAGGCCAAGTATCCGTTTCTGGACGTGAGCAGCGGCTATTACTCGGCGCCGACGGGCCGCGTGCTCGCGCGCGTCAGCGCCGAGATGAGCGCGGGCAATCTGAGCTTCGACGTCCTGCACATCGCCAATCTCGTGCCCTATCTCGAGATGGCCAAGAGCGGGCAATTGCTGCCCTACCATTCGCCGGAGCTCGCGGCCTATCCCGAGGACGCCCATGGCGGCGACTCCTGGACCACCGCCCGGGTGATCGGCGTGATCATGGCCTATAATAAGACCGTGCTGCCGCCGGAGCAGGCGCCGAAATCCTGGGCCGACATGCTCAAGCCCGAGTTCAAGGGCCGCAAGCTCATCATTCAGGACGCGGCGGCCGGCACCGCCTTCAATCAGATGTACGTGCTCGAGAAGCTGATGGGCTCCGACTTCATGCGCAAATGGGGCGCGCAGCAGCCGGTGGTGGTTGCGACGTCCGCGCAGCTCATCGACCTCCTGGTGCGCGGCGAGGCGCTGGTCGGCGCCACCGTCGATCACTTCCGCGCCTTCGAGCCCGATGCGGTCAAGTCCGGCATCGTCGGCGTCTATCCGAGCGAAGGCATGCCGCTGGCACTGGCGCCGATCGCGATCCTCAAGGCCGCGCCGCACCCCAACGCCGCCAAGCTCTTCATCGACTTCACGCTCTCGCGCGAGGGCAACACGCTGCTGGCGCACGACATCTTCAGCGTCTATTCCTACCGCAAGGACGTGCCGCCGCCGGAGGGCCAGCGGCCGCTTGCGGAGACCAAGCCGCTGCTGCCGCAGGATATGGCCGACTACGAGAAAGCCTCGGCGAATTTCCCCGAGCATTTCGATTCACTCTTCAAGACCTGACGTGGCGCTGCCGGCTGCGAATATCACCATCGGCTCAGGCGAGCGCAGGCGCGGGTGGCGCCGTGCCGGGCTCTCTACCGAAACCGCGGTGACCCTCGGCTTGAGCTTCCTGGTGACACTGCTGGTGATCCTGCCGCTCGTCGCCGTGGCGATCGGCGCCGCGACCGAACCGCAGGGATTGAGCGCGCGGCCGTTCCTTGCCGTGCTCGGCGCCACCCGCATCATCGGCAATACGGTGCTGGTCGGCACCGGCACGACCGCGCTCGCCGTGGCGCTCGGCGGCCTCCTCGCGCTGGCGCTCGCGCGCATCAATACGCCGGGCCGCGCGCTGCTGTCGCAGCTCGTGACGATCCCGCTCTATGTGACTCCGCTGCTGACCGCGATCGCCTGGTCGTGGCTGGGCTCGCCCCGCGGCGGCTTGATCAACCTGCTCTGCCGGCAGGTGTTGCGGATCGAGAGCCTCATCAATCTGCAATCGGCGGGCGGCATCGTCTTCGTGGCGGGGCTCGCCTACGTGCCCCTGCCCTTCCTGCTGATCGGGGCGGCGCTTCGGGGCATGGACCCGTCGCTCGAGGAGAGCGCGCGCATCCACGGCGCCTCCACTTTGACGGCGCTCAGGCTGGTGACGTTGCCATTGGTGCTGCCGGCGATCCTCGGCAGCGCGCTCCTGGTCTTCGTGCAGGCCATGGGCTTGTTCAGCGTGCCCGCGGTGCTGGGCATGCCCAGCGGCTTCTACGTCGCGGGCACCGAGATCTACCGGCTGCTCAATAATTTTCCGCCACGCGTCAGCCAGGCCGCGGCCTGGGGATTGCTGCTGCTGGCGGTGACGGCGGCGCTGATCTGGGCGCAGGGCAGGTTCCTCGGCCGGCGCTCCTACGTCACCGTCACCGGCAAGGCGTTCCGGCCCCGGACGCTGGAGATCGGCTGGCCGCGCTACGGGCTGGCGCTGGTGGCTTGGCTCTATGTGGCGGCCGCGGTGCTGCTGCCGGTGGCGACGCTCGTCTGGGCGGCGCTGGTCAATTTCATCACGGTCGACGTCAAGCTGATGGCGTTCGACCTCCGGCATTTCCGCTACGTGCTGTTCGAGTACCCCAAGACCTATCTCGCGATGGAGAACAGCCTGATCCTGGGCGCCGCCGCCGCGACCTGCGCCTCGGCGCTCGGGCTGGGCATCGGCTGGGTGATCGTGCGCACGCGGAGCCGCGCCCGCGCCTATCTCGACCAGGTCAGCATGGTCCCGCTGGCGATGCCCTCGATGGTCCTGGCGCTCGGCCTGCTTTGGGTCTATGTCCGCGCGAGCCTGCTGCCGATCTACGGGACGATCTGGATCCTGCTCATCGCCTATGTGACGCATTACCTGCCGTTCGGCGTGCGCTCGGGATCGAGCGCGCTCCGGCAGCTGCACCGCGAGCTCGAGGACGCCGCGCGCATGACCGGCGCCAGCTGGGGAAAGACGATCCGCTGGATCACCGTCCCGCTGACGCGCCCCACGCTGGTGGCGGCCTGGACCCTGCTGTTCATCCTCTCGATGCAGGAGATCAGCTCCTCGATCTTGCTCTATACCAGCCGCACCACCGTGCTGTCGGTCGCGGTGTTCGATCTCTGGGAGGCCGGCAATGTGAACGCGCTGGCGGCGCTCAGCGTGATCCAGCTCGCGGTCACCTTCGTGGCCTTGACCGTGCTCATCCGCACCCGGCACCGCGAGGTCCTGGCGTGAGCGGCGACTTCCTCAGCGTCGAGCGACTCGCCGTCAACTACGGTCCGATCGCCGCGGTCGCGGGCGTCGATCTCACGGTGAGCAAGGGCGAGCATGTGACCCTGCTCGGACCTTCCGGCTGCGGCAAGACCACGACGCTCCGCGCCATCGCCGGCCTCGAGAGGCCGAGCGCCGGCCGCATCGCGGTCGAGGGTGCGCCGGTGTTCGACGCCGCGGAGGGACTCGACACGCCGCCGGAGAAGCGCGGCTTCTCCATGGTGTTCCAGTCCTACGCCATCTGGCCGCACATGACCGTCTCCGAGAACGTCGGCTTCGGATTTCGGGTGCGCGGGATCGCGCGCGATAAGGCGCGCCCGGCGGTCGAGCGCGCGCTCTCGCTGGTGGATCTGGCCGACTATGCCGACCGCCCGGCGAGCCAGCTCTCGGGCGGCCAGCAGCAGCGCGTGGCACTCGCGCGCGCGATCGCCTACGAAACGAAGGTCGTGCTGCTGGACGAGCCGCTGTCGAACCTCGATGCGCAATTGCGCGTCGCTATGCGCGGCGAGCTCGGCGAGCTC
>DATMMM010000371.1:0-2363 GCA_035569735.1 Allostellaceae bacterium
GTGCGGGTGGCCGTGCTGCGCGGCAACGGAAAGCATTTCCAAGCCGGCGCCGATCTTGGTTTTCTGAGAAAGCTTGCGGGGAAGCCGCTCGAGGAGGGGCTCGCTTTCTCGCGGCTGACGGTGGCGACGGTGGACGCGCTCCGGCACTTTCGCCGGCCGACGATCGCGCTCGTGCAGGGCGGCTGCTTCGGCGGCGGCGTCGGTCTGGTGGCCGCCTGCGACATCGCGATCGCCAGCACCGACGCGGTCTTCTCGCTGAGCGAGGTGCGCTGGGGCATCACGCCGGCGCCGATCATGGGCGTGCTGACGCGGCGGCTGGGCCCGCGGGCGCTCGGCCGCTTCGCGCTGAGCGGCGAGCGGTTCGACGCGGCGACCGCCCACCGCATCGGCCTGGTGCACCAGGTCTGCGCACCCGGCCGGCTCGACGATGCGGCCTCGCCGGTGATCGAGGCCTTGCTGACGGCGGCGCCCGAGGCGACCGCAACGACCAAGGCGCTCATCGAGGAGAGCCTCCTGCACGACGGCGAGCCCCATTTCAATGACGCGCTCGCCGAGGAGAGCGCCTCGCGCCGCCTCATGCCCGAAGCCGCCGAGGGCCTCGCCAGCTTCGCCGAGAAACGTTTGCCGAGCTGGTATCCGCAAAAGCCAAAGTGACGCCCTACCGGCAGCTCGCGGTCCCCGGCACCTCAACCTGGCCCATCCGTGCCTCGATGGTGGCCACGCGCTCCTCGATGTAGCGCGAGGGCCGTTCCGCCGAGAGGGTGCGCGGGTTCGGCAGGATGGCGGCGAGCGAGGCCGCCTCGCGCCGGGTCAGGGCCGCCGCCGGTTTGTGGAAATGCGTCTCGGCCGCCTGCTCCGCGCCGTAGAGGCCGTCGCCCCACTCGATTACGTTGAGGTAGACCTCGAGGATGCGGGACTTCGGCCAGCCGAGCTCGAGAAGCTCGGTGATATAGGCCTCGACGCCCTTGCGCAGGAAGCCGCCGCCGGGCCACAGCAGGATATTCTTGGCGGTCTGCTGCGAGATGGTGCTGGCGCCGCGCAGATGGCCGCCGGCGCGGAAGCGGTCGAGTGCCGCGCCGATCTCCTCGAAGTCGAAGCCGTGATGGCTGCAGAACCGCGCGTCCTCGGAGGCGACGACCGCGCGCGCCAGCCAAGGCGAGATCTGAGCCAAGGGAACCCAGCGCTGCCGGATCGGCGCGCCGCCCGCCGCGCGGATCAGCATCAGCGGCGTCACCGGCGGCGCGATGAAGCGATAGGCCCCGACGACCACGACCGGCACGGCGACGAACAGCAGCACCGCGATCTTGCCGACGCCCCAGAGCCAGGCGCGGATCCCCCGACGCGGCTCTCTCATATCGCCATGCAGACCTTGCCGATGTGCCGGCCGGAGCCGAGATACTCGATGGCGGTCCGGATCTCCGCCAACGGAAACACCCGGTCGATCACCGGCCGCAGCTTGTGGGCGGAGATCGCGGCCAGCATCTCTTCGAACTGGTCGTGGCTGCCGACGGTGACACCCTGCAGGCGAATGTTCTGCATCACCACCAGAGCCAGGTTGAAGTCGGGCTTGGCGCCCGCGAGCACGCCGATCAGCGAGAGGGTGCCGCCCACGCGCACGGCCCGGATCGATTGCGCGAGCGTGCCGGCGCCGCCGACCTCGACCACGTGATCGACGCCGCGGCCGTCCGTGAGCGTGCGCGCCCAGCGGCCCCAATCCGGGACCTCGCGGTAGTTGACGACATCGCTCGCGCCGAGCTCGCGGAGCCGTTGCAAGCGATCGGGCGCGGACGAGGTTGCGAGCACGCGCGCTCCGGCGAGGCGCGCGAATTGCAGCGCGAACAGCGAGACGCCGCCGGTTCCTTGCGTCAGCACGGTGTCGCCGGGGCCGACGCGGCCCTGGGTGATGACGGCGCTCCAGGCGGTGAGTGCTGCGCAGGGGAGGGTCGCCGCCTCGATGTCGGAGAGATGCTCGGGCGTGCGCACCAGGCCGATTGCCGGGAACACGCGATACTCGGCGGCGCAGCCGTCGACGCTGCCGCCGAGCGAGACGGCGCTCTTCTCCTCGGAGATCTCGCCGCCCTGCCAATCCGGCAGCAGACAGCCGATCACGCGGTCGCCGAGTCGCCAGCGCTCGGCGCCCGGTCCGAGCTTCGCCACCTCGCCCGCGCCGTCCGAAAGCGGGATCAGCCGCGCCTGCTTTTGCCGCGAGCCGTAGCCGCCGACCACGGTCAGCGTGTCGCGATAATTGAGCGACGCCGCGCGCAGCCGCACCAGCACCTCGCCCGGACCGGGCTCCGGCGTCGGCAGCTCCTCGATCTTGAGATTGTCGAGGCCGGGGCGCTCGATCACGGCGGCTTTCATGG
>DATMMM010000372.1:0-14456 GCA_035569735.1 Allostellaceae bacterium
GGCGGAGGGGCTGCTGCAGCGGCATTCGGGCGACCGGGACAAGCCGCGCATCCTCGGCACCTTCAACGAGCCGATCACGGACTGGCTCTGCTTCTTCATGTTCACTTATTTCACCGACCGCGACGGCAAGTTCCAGCTGAAGTCGCTGGCGGAAAGCGGCTTCGACCCGCTGGCGCGCACCTGCCAGTTCATGCTGACAGAGGAGGCGCACCACATGTTCGTGGGCGACACCGGCATCGCCCGGATCGTGAAGCGCACGCTCGAGGTGATGAAGGAGCTGGGCACCGACGATCCCGCGGCCGTGCGCAAGGCCGGCGCCATTGACCTGCCGACCCTGCAGCGCTACCTCAATTTCTGGTTCAGCTCGTCGCTCGATCTCTTCGGCTCCGAATCCTCCTCGAACGCCGCGAGTTATTTTGCCAGCGGCCTCAAGGGAAGGCCCGACGAGGCGCAGTACGAAGACCATATCGCCCGCGATGTCACCGCCACGCTCGAGGTGCCCGACGGCCAGGGCGGGGTGACCACCGAGACCCTGCCGCTGCGCAACGCGATGAACGAGACGGTGCGGGGCGCCTATGTCCGGGATTGCGAGATCGGCGTGAAGCGCTGGAACCGGCTCATCCAGAAAGCGGGCGTCGGGCGGGAGCTCAGCCTGCCGAGCACCCGCTTCCGCCGCTCGATCGGCGCCTGGGCGGGCGTATCTGTCACGCCCGAAGGCCGGATCGTCAGCCGCGAGGCGTGGGAGCAGGGCGCGCGCGAGTGGCTGCCGAGCGAGAGCGACCGCGGCTTCGTACAGAGCCTGATGCAGCAGGTGGTCGAGCCCGGCAAGATGGCGGCCTGGATCTCGCCGCCCGACCGCGGCATCAACAACCTCGCAGTCGATTACGAGTATGTTCATCTGCAATGACGAGGGCTCTCTACCAAACCGTGCGTCCTTCGACGCGTTCCGCTTGCTCAGGATAAGGGATACCGCGTGAGCCACTCCGTTGCGCCTCATCCTGAGCAAGCGACCGTAGGGAGCGCGTCGAAGGACGCACCCGATTTGGTCTTATCGTGGCGCTGAAGCTGGTGATCGTCGGCGCCGGGCCCGCGGGGTTTCGCGCGGCGGAGGTGCTGCGGCAGCAGGCGCCCGATGCCGAGATCACGCTGGTGGGCGACGAGGGGCACCCGCCTTATCAGCGCCCGCCGCTCTCCAAGGCTTATCTCACCGACGGCCTGGCGCCCGCGGCACTGCTGCTGCAGCCCGAGAGCTTTTATGGAGAGCAGCGCATCGCGCTCAAGCTCGGCACGCCCGCGACGCGGATCGATCGCGCGGCGAAGCACGTGGAGCTCGCCGACGGCACTCGCCTCCCCTACGACAAGCTGCTGATCGCCACGGGATGCCGCGCGCGGCGGCTCTCCGCCTTCGATCACCTGCCCATTCATTATCTGCGCAGCCTCGAGGACGCCGCGCGAGTTCGCGCCGAGCTCAAGCCGGGCTGCTCGCTCGTGCTGATCGGCGGCGGCTTTATCGGCCTCGAGATCGCGGCCTCCGCGGCGAAGCTCGGCGCCGAGGTCACCGTCTTGGAGCTGGCGCCGCGGCTGATGAGCCGCGCGATGCCGCCGGTTGTCGGCGATTTCGCGCGCGCGCTCCATGAGAGCCACGGCGTCCGCCTCGAGCTCGGGATCAAGATCGAGCTCATCGAGGCGATCGGCGGAGAATTGATCGTGCGCACCGAGCAGGGCCAACACGCCTGCGATGTTCTGGTCGCGGGCGTGGGCGCGATCCCGAATGTCGAGCTCGCGGCGGATGCCGGCATCGCGGTCGAGGACGGGATCCGCGTCGACGCCCAGGGCCGGACCAGCGATCCCGATATTTACGCCGCGGGCGATGTGACGCGGCACGACAATCCTATCCTCGGCCGGGCGATCCGGATCGAGTCCTGGCAGGTGGCGCTCAACCAGGCGGCGCCGGTGGCGCGCGCCATGCTGGGCGCCACCGAGCCCTATGCCGAGCTGCCGTGGATGTGGACCGATCAATACGACTGCAACATGCAGGTGCTGGGATTGCCTTCGCCGGAGGCGGAGCTGATCCTGCGCGGCGACGTCGCGAGCGGGAAGTTCACGGCGCTCGAGCTCGGCCCCGGCGGCCGGATCGCCGCGGCGATTACCGTCAACAACGGACGCGACATGTCGGCGCTTCGGCGCCTCGCCTCGGCGAAGACCACCTGGCCGCGCGAGGTGCTGGCGGACGCCGCCCGGCCGCTCGCCGAGCTCGCCAAGGCTGCCCAGCGCGCCGGCTAAAGCCGCTCGATCTCCTCGGGGTGCGTGATGTCCATGATGGCGCGGTCGCGGTCGCGCCGGATGTAACCGCGCACGCGGACCGTCGCGCCGATGAGCGCCAGCGGATCAACGCCGTCCGAGCGGAAAAGACGCAGCGCCTCGCTGTTGAGCCGGAGCGTGAAGGCGGTGTGCCAATCGGCGCCGAAGTTCAGGAACACCGCATTCCCGGTGCGCGCGCCATCGACGATCTTGCCCTCGACCAGCTCGAATTGGCCGGTGAAGCGGCCGGCCTCCTCCGGGTGGCGGATCGCGAAGAACGGATCCGCCCAAAGCCCGCGGCGCTGGGCTCTCGCCTCGCGCTCGAGTGCCAGCATCTCCGCCGCCGCGGCGCGATTGTCGGGAAAGGTGTAGACGCGCGCGAGGCCGCGCCGGATGAGCTCGCCCTGGACCCAGAGCCGGTCCTCTCTTGCGAGCTGGGCCAGCTCCCGCCCATAGCGGTCCTGGCGCGTGCCGCCGAAATGGAGCGTCACGCTCCGCCCCTGGACGAGCTCGCTCAGCGCGGCTTGCGCCTCGCGGGCAAACGGCCATTCCGCGAAATTCGGACGGCCCTTCGGCAGCTTCGGCGCCTGGATGCCGACCATGCGCACGGTGCGGCCGTCGGCGAGCGTGAGGCTGTCGCCGTCGATAACCGATTGAACGACGGCGTTTCCTCCCGGCTCCAAGCCCGGCGGCAGAGTCGGCTCGGTGGCCGAGGCCGCAAATACCGGGAAGGTGAGTAGGAAGTATGCGATAACGCGGCGGATCATGCCGCAGCTTGTATCCGCTTTATCGGGCGGGCGGAACGATTCCCCTCATTCCAACCCTCTCGCCGTTGGGGAGAGGGGGCAGGCTCGCCTAATTCTCGGAGAGAGTCAGCCGACGTCGGTGAAGAGATCGGCGGGGCTCTCGGTGCGGCGGCGAATCGACTGGCGCAACTTGACGAGCGCGCGGTGCTCGAGCTGGCGCACGCGCTCCTTGGAGACGCCGAGCTCGCGGCCAAGCTCCTCGAGCGTGGCGCCCTCTTCCTGCAGCCGCCGCTGTCGGATGATTGCGCGCTCCCTCGAGCTCAGCTCGCCCATCGCTTCGGCGAGCCAGCGCGAGCGGATCTCGCCGTCGCGGGTCGAGGTCACGACTTCCTCGGGATTGGGCCGGCGATCCGGCAGGAAATCCTGCCAATCATCCTCGCTGCTATCGCCGACCGGCGCGTTGAGCGACTGGTCGGCGGCGCCGAGCCGCATGTCCATGAGCTCGACCTCGGCCAGCTCGACGTGGAGCTCGCTCGCGATCTTGCGGCGGCCAGCATCGGTGAGCGGCGCGCCCGAGCTCTCCTCGATGCGCGCGCGCAGCCGGCGCAAATTGAAGAACAAGGATTTCTGCGCCGCCGTCGTGCCGGTGCGCACGATCGACCAGTTGCGCAGCACGTAGTCCTGCATCGCCGAGCGGATCCACCAGGCGGCGTATGTGGAGAAGCGCACGCCGCGGTCGGGCTCGAACCGCGCCGCCGCCTGCATCAGCCCGACGTTGCCCTCCTGAACGAGGTCGCCGACCGGAAGCCCGTAGTGGCGAAAGCGCGCGGCGATCGAGACGACGAGCCGCGTGTAGGCGCGGACAAGCTCGTGCAGCGCCGCGGTGTCGCCGGCGGTGCGCCAACGATGCGCCAGCTCGAACTCGTGGTCGCGCGTCAGCAACGGCTCCTTCATCGAGGCCTTGATGAAGGTGAGATTCGCCTTCTGCGTCTGCGGGTCGTCGATGTGCGCCATGTGCGAGCTCCTTATGCGGACCGTCGAGCGGCCTGAGCCTCCGTCACAGTGGTGAGATCGTATCGCGCGCTCTCCGCGCGTGTCAGCCCCTATTAGGGAGAATGACGCGCGCGACAGGGGAGGACACAGAATGAACACCCGTCCAAATTATGACTCGACGCGATCGACAATCACACCGTCGTTACTGAAACATGCGGCGAGCAATGCGCCGCCGAAACCGCTGCCGGCATCCAGCGAGACCGCGTAGGGACTCTCGACCAATCCGCCGTGACGGCGATCGAAACCGCGCACCACGCGTCGATATGTCTCATAGGGCTCGGAGAGCTCGATGAACGCGCCGCCGCCCCACCAGAACGCGTCGCCTTGCAGCTCGAGCGGCTTGCTCGCGTCGAAGCCGGCATTGACGAACAGCAGCGTGCCCTCGTCAGTGAACGCGGCACGACGGAGCGCCGCCATGAACTGAGCGTGCCCGGGATTTTCGTTGACGTGCTGACGCAGTGCCGTGGTCCAGCGCGTGATCGCAAGCGGGCCCTCGCGGCAGGCCGACTCGCCCCTCTTGGGATCTCCGCCGTAGGCGGCGATGGTGGCGTCGAGACCGTGGCCCCGCATGAAATTGAACACGTCGCGCGGATTGGGCGCGAACTGCAGCTCAAGCAGTTTTTGCCACATCTCCTCCTGAGAGCCGCGCAGGATGGCGACGTCGCCGGCAAAGCCGAACGGGCGCGCCATCACCTGCGCCCGGAAGCGCAGCACCTCGTCGACGCATTTCAGGACTTGGCGACCTTGCCCCAGCACGTTGCCGAGGTAGACGACGCGGTCGCCGAATTGCAGACGCTCGGCAAGGCGGCGATGCAACGCCGCAAGCTGCTCGGCCTCGCCATGAACGGAGGCGACGGCCCAGACCCGGCGGGACCGCCTCAATACCGCATAGACTGATGACTCGCAGGGTCCTGAAGCCGGCACGGAGATCCGCTCGATGGCACCGGCCCCGCCACGCGCGGGGCCGCCAACATCGTACTCTCTCAGGCGGCGTTAAGCATCTGCTCGACGCGCTGGACGGCGGTGGTCTCGTCGATCTTCTCGACCGCCGCGAACTCGCGGACCAGACGATCGAGCGCCGCCTGGTAGATCTGGCGCTCGCTGTAGGACTGCTCGGGCTGTCCGACGTTGCGGTAGAGATCGCGCACGACCTCCGCGATCGAGGCGGGGTCGCCCGAGTTGATCTTCGCCTCGTATTCCTGGGCGCGCCGGCTCCACATGGTGCGGCGCGCCTTTGAGCGGCCCTTCAGCTTGGCGAGCGCCGCATCCATCTCCTTGCGCGTCGACAGCCGGCGCAGGCCGGAGCCCTTGGCTTTGCCGATCGGCACGCGCAAGGTCATCCGATCCTTCTCGAAGGAGATCACGAACACGTTCAAGGTGTGGCCGGCAATCTCCTGCACCTCGACCGCGTTGATCTTGCCGACCCCATGGGTCGGATAGACCACGAAGTCACCGGTCGCGAAACCAAGCTTCTCAGACATCTCCACTCTCTCAAATTGCCGTCGACCCATGCACGGACGCGACCCTCTTCCCATCCCGCGCCAACACACGAGATGCCGCAACTACACTACAAGTCGCTGGGCGGGCACTCGCACCGTGCCTCGAATAGTCCCGCCGGGAAGGACGCATGGTCGCGTCTAATATTCTATAGCACGAAGCGACTGTGAAAGGCGAGTCCGGAAGCCATGCGAGGCACGCAACGCGCCCGATCGGGCGCGAGAACATCCCTTCTAAGCCACTATGATATCTAGTCTTTTTTGCGCTGCGCCGGGTTCGGGCTGAAGTATTTCTCGAGCTTGCCCTCGACGTCCTTGTACTCATCGGCGTCGGCTGGCGCCTCCCCCTTACGGGTGATATTCGGCCAAGAGGCCGAATATTGGCGGTTGAACTCGACCCACCGCTCCGCCGATTGCTCGCTGTCGGGGACAATGGCTTCGACCGGGCATTCCGGCTCGCAGACGCCGCAGTCGATGCACTCCTCGGGATTGATCACCAGCATGTTCTCGCCCTCGTAGAAGCAATCCACGGGGCAGACTTCCACGCAGTCCATGTATTTGCATTTGATGCAGGCGTCGTTGACGACGTAGGTCATGCTCGAGCACTCGATGTCAGGAATCTGGGGCCGCGGCTCCGGTTCGCGGAGCGGCATTTTGCCTATCATGCGGGGGAGAGCGCTTCAACCCCTGCCGATTTGGGGTTTTGCCTCCTGTGATTCAATGAGCGAGCGGCGTGCAGTTCTCGGGGGCTCAGCGACGAACCGGTAGCCCGCCGTTGCGGCTTGAGCGGCCTCAGGGATAGTGCATCGAGATCGAGATCGCCGCGCCCTGCGCCGGCAGCATGAAGCTCGCGGACTGGAAGCTCGGCGCCGAGAGCACCGGCCGCACATTGTTGGAGAACAGATAGCCCTCCTCGGGCAGCCCGATCCAGGAGGTCTTGAACTTGCCGTTTCCGATCTCGTCGTGAAAGCCGTTGATGGCGTAGGTGCCGGGCGGAAGGTCGAATTTGAAGGTGACGCTCCCCAGCTTCGCCGGCTGCGCCTGATCATGGTCGCTCGCCGGATCGTCCGGCCACTCCTTTGGGGAGGCGTAGACCGCGAGCCGGATGTCGCCCTTGGCATTGCGGATCCCGGTGACGGTGACCGTGAGCTCCGCCGCCGACGCCGAGATCGGCCAGACCCCCGAAAGCAGAAACACCAGCGCAAGATACCTCATTGCTCATAGCCCAAGTTCGACACGGAGCGCGGATGGTAGATCATCGGTGAGCCCATGCTTGTGGCCCTGTTGGGGCGCCGGTAGGGTGCGCGCGATGGGACTTTCCCGCCCGCTTCCCGCGTTGTCGCCGAGGTACATCGCGGCGGCTCTCGACGCGGCTCTCGACCGGCTCCAGGCCCTTGGATCCTATGTCTTCACCCAGTCCGGCGGCGAAGGCTTGTGCCTGCTTGATCGGCGGCAGCCGGGCTGAGGACGGCGTACCGGAATTGGATTGACGGGGCAAGCAGTTGGCTAAGCGCGGCAAGATCATTGTGCTCCATTTTGTCGGACAAATGCCTTTGGGCGGTATCGCCTGGCAGGCGATGCAATACGTTCTCGGACTGGAGCGGCTGGGCTACGAGGTCTGGTACATCGAGGACGGCGGCGCCAACCCCTATGACCCCCGCGTTAACAGCGTGGTGATGGAGTGCGAGTACAACGTCGCCTATGTCCGGCGGATGATGGAGCGCTATGGGCTGGGCGAGCGCTGGGCCTATTGGGACGCCATCAACGACGTTTACCACGGCCTCTCCCGCGAGCGCGTCCATGCGCTCTACCGGGAGGCGGACGCCTTGATCAATCTCTGCGGCGCGGCCCGGCTGCGCGAGGAGCATATGGCCTGCCCGGCTCGCCTGATGGTCGACACCGACCCGGTCTACGAGCAGATCAAATACGCCAAGGCGGACCCGGCCGCGCGCGCCTATCTCAACGCGCACACGCATTTCTTCACCTATGGCGAGAACCTGGGTGCGGCCGATTGTCCGGTACCGCTCTCGGGCTTGCCCTGGCGTCCGACCCGCCCGCCGGTGGTGCTCTCGGAATGGCCGGTGGCCGAGGGCGTGCCGGACTGCTTCAGCTCCATCGCCGTTTGGGAAAACAAGGGCAAGAACATCGACTTTGGCGGCGAGACCTATCTCTGGTCGAAGCACGTGAACTTCGTGCGCTTCATCGACGTGCCGAAGGCGGCACCCGAACAGTGCTTTACGCTCGCGCTGATGACCGTCGCCGATGCGGTGTCGGCGGAGGTCGCCTCGCACGGCTGGCGGGTGGTCGATCCCCGGCCGATCTCCGCGGACATGAGCAGCTATCGCGACTTCATCGCGGGATCGCGGGGCGAATTCACGGTCGCCAAGGACATCTATGTGCGACCCAACAGCGGCTGGTTCAGCGACCGCAGCGCCTGCTATCTCGCCTCCGGCCGGCCGGTGGTGACCATGAAGACCGGCTTCGACAAGTTCTATCCCGCCGGAGAGGGGCTGTTCCAGTTCTTGACCTTGGAGGAGGCGCTGGAGGCCTTCCGCGCCATTGGCCGGGACTATGCCCGCCACGCGCGTGCCGCCCGCGGCATCGCCGAGGAGTTCTTCGGGAGCGACCGGGTTCTCTCGGATATGATGGCCGAGGCTGGGCTATAATGCGCAAAAAAGACGCCAGGGAAGACGGATGAGATCAGCACCTTTCTGGAGTATTTCCGGACCATCGTCGGCGCGTCCAGGGTTCCTCGGCATCGAGGCAACCTGGGACGGGGCTGCGCGCGCGCTCTTCCTTGCGGTGACGCTCGTGGTGGTGATCACTTTCACCGATTACGGCATCACCTGGGACGAGGACGTCCACAACTACTACGGCATCCTGGTCCTCAATTATTACCTGAGCGGCTTCACCGACCTGCGCGCGACGCATTGGCAGGACCTGTTCAACTACGGCGGCGCCTTCGACATGATCGCTGCGATCCTGAACCATGTCTCGCCGTTCGATACCTATGAGACGCGGCATCTGCTGAATGGCCTGGTGGGGGTGCTGGGATTGGTGGGCGTGTGGCGGCTCGGGCGCGCGCTCGCCGGCCCGCGCGCTGGGTTCCTGGCGGCGCTCTTCCTGGCGCTCACGCCCAACTACTACGGCCAGATGTTCAACAACCCGAAGGACGTGCCCTTCGCGGCGGCCATGGTCTGGGCGCTCTACTACCTCGTCCGCCTGGCGCCGGAGCTGCCGCGGCCGCGCTGGTCCTTGGTGGCGAAGCTCGGGCTTGCCATCGGCATGGCGCTCGGCATCCGCGTTGGCGGGTTGTTGCTGCTGGGCTATCTGGGATTGCTGCTGGGGCTCTCGGGTTTGTGGCGAGCGCTTGCCGCGCGCCGCGCAGGCCCATTGGTGAGCGACGGATTGCTGAGCCTCTTCTGGGTGCTGTTGCCGGTGACCCTGATCGGCTACGGCGTGATGCTGGCGTTCTGGCCCTTTGCGCAGCTCGATCCCCTTAACAATCCGCTCGCCGCGCTCGCGACCTTCTCGCACCAGACATTCCCGTTCAAGACGCTGTTCGCGGGCGAGTACGTCCCGGCGACCGACCTGCCCTGGGCCTATCTCCCCGTGCACGTGGCGCTCGCCTTGCCCGAGATCGTCCTGGTCCTGCTGGCGGTCGCGCCGGTGGCGGCAATCGTGGCGATCCGCAAGAGCGGGCGGAGCGCGCGCGCGACTGTGCTCGGCTATGCAATCGTCGGGTTCGCGGTCGCATTCCCGATCGGCTACGCAATCGCCATCAAGGCGGTGCTGTTCGACGGCATGCGCCATTTCATCTTCGTGCTGCCGCCGATCGCGGCACTCGCCGCCGCGATGATGGACCGCGCGCTCGCTTGGCTGCGGCGCCGGACGTTCCGCCGCTGGGCCTATGCCGCGCTCGGGGCCTATGCCGCGGCCCACGTCGGGATCATGGCCATGCTGCATCCCGACGAGTACGTCTACTACAACGGCTTTATCGGCGGCGTCGAAGGCGCGGACGGGCTCTTCAAGACGGATTACTGGGCGAACTCCTACGCCGAGGCGGTGGGCGGCCTCGCGGACTACCTGCGCGCCGAGTTCGGTAACGACTACATGGACCATGATTTCAACGTCGCGGTCTGCGGCCCGCCGATTTCGGCCGCGTTCTATTTCCCGCCGAACTTCGTCTTCACCAGCGACCGCTCGCGCGCGGACTTCTTCATCGCCTTCACCAAGGACGATTGCCAGAAGGCGCTGCCCGGCCGCGAGGTCTATCGCGTGGAGCGCATGGGCGTGCTGCTTTCGGTCGTGCTCGACCGCCGCTCCTACCTGGCGACGGCGAGCGCCCAGGCTCCGCCCACCGTCAAATAGAGCGAGGTCATGGAGCGGGCGGAGTACGAGCGTCTCGCCGCTCTCGACCGCCGGCTCTGGTGGTTCCGCGGCCTTCACGCGCAGATGGCGGGCGCACTCGCGCGTGACGGGGCGTGGCAGGGAGGTGAGCGCATACTCGATGGCGGCTGCGGCACGGGCGGCTTGCTGGTGAGCCTGCGCGACCGGATGCCGTCCTTCGAGCTTTTCGGGCTCGAGCTGGATCCGACCGCCGCCGGCGTGGCACAGAGCGCCAGCGGCCGGCCGATCGTCGGAGGATCCGTGAACCGGCTGCCGTTCCGCGACGCGACATTCTCAGCGATCCTCAGCGCCGACGTGCTCTGCCATCGGGGCGTCGAGGAGGTGACGGCGCTCGGGGAATTCCGCCGATGCCTGCGGCCGGGTGGGCTCCTGGTGCTGAACCTGCCGGCTTATGGCTGGCTGCTCTCCGAGCATGATATCGCAGTGCACAATGTGCGCCGCTACACCGCCCCCGGCGTGCGCACCCTGCTGGACTCCGCGGGCTTTGCCCGCATCCGGACCGGCTATTGGAACACCCTGCTGTTTCCTTTGATGGTCCTGCGGCGCAAGCTAGGATGGCGTCGGGAAGGAATGCCGGCGAGCGACGTTGTCCTGATGCCGGCGCCGGTGGAGCGGCTGTTCGCGGCCATCGTGGCGCTCGAGGCGAGTCTTCTCGGCAGCGGGCTGCGGCTTCCGTTCGGCGGCTCGGTGCTCGCCACGGCAGTGAGGCCATGACCAACCACGCTTTTGCCCTCAGCATCGTGATCCCCGTCTACAACGGCGCCAAGAGCATCGCCGGGCTCGTGCACGCGTTGGAGACGCTCGAGATCGAGGGCGGTCACGAGATCGTGCTGGTGAACGACGGCAGCCCCGACGACAGCCTCGCCGTCTGCCGGCGCCTGCTCGGCGAGGCCAAGGTGCCGATCACGCTCGTGAACCTCGCGCGGAATTTCGGCGAGCACAACGCGATCATGACGGGCTTGCGCCACGCGCGCGGCGCCTATGTCATCACCATGGACGACGATTTGCAGAATCCGCCCTCCGAGGTGAAGCGGCTCCTCGAGCACGCGCGCGCTTCGGGGAAAGACAAAGACGTGGTCTACACGCGCTACTCGGTGAAGCAGCACGCCTACTGGCGCAACCTCGGCAGCCGGTTCGCCAACTGGGTGGCCGACGTGCTGATGGAGAAGCCGAAGGGCCTCTACCTCTCGAGCTTCCGCTGCATGAGCGCCTTCCTGGTGGAGCAGGTGACGCGGTACGAGGGCCCGTTCCCCTATGTCGACGGGCTCATCATGCAGGCGACCCAGGCGATCGACACCATCGAGGTCGAGCATCTCCCGCGCGCCACCGGGCGCAGCAATTACACGCTGAAGCGCCTGGTCCGGCTCTGGCTCAACATCTTCGTCAATTTCTCGGTGATGCCGCTGCACCTCAGCACCATCGCGGGCTTCGCGCTCTCGCTGATCGGGCTGATCGGCGTGGTATCGGTGGTGCTGGAGGCGCTATTCTTCGAGCCGCCCCAAGGCTGGGCCTCGCTGATGGCCGCGACCTTGCTGCTCTCGGGCGTGCAGCTGCTGATCCTGGGCATCCTGGGCGAGTACATGGGCCGGCTCTTCCTTACCGCCAACCGCAAGCCGCAGACCGTCGTGCGCGAGGTCGTGCGCAGCGAGACCGCGCCGCTGCCCGGCATCCGCGTGGTGGAGCGCGTCTGACCCGATGCCGCTGACGCGATGCTGATCTCCTACGGCGCGCTCGCCGCCGCGATCCTGATCGGTGTCGTGGGCCAGCTCCTGCTGAAGACCGGCGCCGAGCGCACCGCGGATGGCGTGCTGGCGCAGTTCCTCGACCCCTTCACGCTCGGCGGCCTCGCCGCCTATGGGCTGGGCGCGATCTTCTACATCCTCGCGATCAAGCGGATTCCGGTCTCCATCGCCTTTCCGAGCGTCGCCATCTCCTACGTGCTGGTGGCGATTGCCGCGCACCTGCTCTGGCAGGAGGCGCTGGGCTGGCAGCAATTCACGGGCATCGGGCTCATCGCCGCGGGGATCCTGGTCCTGCACGCCTCGGCGTGAGACCCGCTCAGGCGAGTGCCGCCACTCTCGCCGGCCGAGGCACCGCCGCCTCGGCTAAGATCGGAGGCTCGCCCTCGAGCGTCGTGCGCTGCATGTGGCGCTCGTATCTCTCGTCGTCAAAGGGCAGGGCGCAGTGCTGGGCGCAGCGATTGTCCCAGAGAAGAGCGTCGCCCACCCGCCACTTGTGCCGGTAGACGAAGTCCGGCCGGGTCGTGAACTCCTGCAGGTACCGGATCAGCTCCTCGGCCTCGGCATCGGGCATGCCCTCGATCTTGTAGGCCCAGCGGCCGATATAGAGCGAGGTCCAGCCGGAGCGCGGATGGCGACGTGCGATCGGATGCCAGACGTCCGGCCGCGCGCGCTTCTGCGCCTCGGTGAGCGGCGGCAGATCGGGATAATAGACCTGGTGAAACCGCGCGCGGCTGAAGCATGCGCGGCGCGCCATGATCGAGCGGCGGACATCCTCGGGCAGCGCCGCGAAGGCGGCGTAGGTGTCGGCGTAGAGCGTGTCGCCATCGGCGGGCGGCAGCTTCAGCGCGTAGAGGAAGGAGCCCGCGTTCGGCAGCGCCTTGTCCTCGCCGTCGGAGTGCCATCCCCAGCCCGCCCGCTTGATGCCGATCGGCACCTTGTCCTTCACGACATTCGAGACGACGAGCACCTCGGGATATCCGGGAAGATTGAACTCCGGCGGCTCCATGATGTGGAGCGAGCCCAGGCGGCGGGTGAAGGCGAGGTGTTGCGCGGGCGTCATCTGGACGCCGCGGAACAGCAGGATACTGTGCCGGTACCAAGCCGCCTCGATCTCGGCCATGGTGGCGTCGTCGAGCCCACGGGCGATGTCCACGCCGATGATCTCGGCGCCGAAGCTCTCGTGCAACGGCCGGATTTTCAACGTCACCGGTCACACTCGCGCTGGAGAGGCGATGGTGCTAAGTGTCGGTCGCACCGCAGACCGTGTCAATTCGCGGAGACCCCGCATGATCCGCCGCCGCTCGCTCCTCGCGCTCTCCCTCGTGCTCGCGAGCGGCTGCACGCCGGTCTATGTCAACTCGACCGGACCTGACGAGTACGCGGTGCGCGGCACCTCGCCCTACGGCCTTTACGGCGGGCTGGTCGATCTCCCGCCCTCGGCGAGCGCGATCGCCGCCGAGGCGTCGGCTTTCTGTCCCGACGGCTACGACAAGACCGTCGAGACCGGCCGAAATCTCGAGGACGGCCTATACGAGGACTGGCACATCAAGTGCCACAAGCGGGCGCCTTCGAACTGAGGCACCGGCCTCACGCGAGGCGCGTTTCCGGCGCCAGCTCCTTCGTCATGAAGACGCGCGCGGTGCCGGGCGGCTCGCAAGGGATGCGGCCGAATTCGCGATAACCGTGCTGCTCGTAGAAGCCGGGAGCCTGGAAGCTGATGGTGTAGAGCACGGCGCCGCGGCAGCCGCGCTGGCGCGCCTCGGACTCCGCGAGCTCGAGGATCCGGCTGCCGAGCCCGCGGCCGCGGAGCGAGTCCGGCAGGAACACCAGATCGATGAACAGCAGGCCGAGCGAGGTGCGGCCCAGGAGACCGCCCAACACTTCGGACGTCTCAGGGTCCGAGATCACGACGGCCAAGCCTCGCCAGTCCCAGTAGCCCGCCTGCTCCGCGTTATAGTTGTTGAGGCCGCGCTCGATCACTTCTTTCGCGCGCTCGCTCGGCGTCTCCGTGACGGTCAGCACGACATCCATCGCTCTCTCCGAAGGATCAGAGCCCGCGATCATGCACCCGAGGGTGCGGTCTCGGTCAATCCGATCATGGCGGTTCGGCCGGCACCCCTGGAGATCGCCATCACCACGACCCTATAATTGGTGCCTCAGGCTTTTCTGACCATGTCGCGAATGCGCATCCAGATCTCCGCCATGATCGCACCGGGAATGGTTCGGCTGTCGGGGTCCACCCGATGGGTGATCGGGCGGTTTCCGGTCGACAAGAGAGCATCGCGCGCGGCCGGGTTCTGCTCGAACTTCGCGACGCAAGCACGCTCCATCAGCTGCCAATGCTCGAAGGTGCCGGTCCTCACGAGCCGGCCCCCATAGTCGAACGCATCGGCAGCGGGCGCCTGTAAGCCCGCATCTCTGGCCTCGTCGCCATGAAGCGAGGCCAGCCGAAGCCGGTCGGCGGCTTGCGGAAACTTCAAGCCCTGCCAGAAACCCTCGACGCTGGCGTATTCGCGGTCATCCAGGACGAAGGGCGTATGCGCGAAATTCGAGGCCAGCTTGAGGGGCATGGGCGAGCGCGAGGAAATATTGATCGGCTTGCGGCATGCCTCATCCTCTGGCCCGATCGCCTGAAAGACCGCCGCATCCCCGACGTTTTCGAGCCGAAACACCTGGCCCGCGTGAGAACGAAGCCAGTCGGCGAGCTC
>DATMMM010000373.1:0-2149 GCA_035569735.1 Allostellaceae bacterium
GATTTCCTTTCGGCGCAAACGCGACCACAGGCGAATCTCCGCTTGGGTCGCTCGGACGCGCAACCGTCGCGCTCGGTCCCTGCACAGTCTCGGTGCGCCCCTCCCCCCTTGAGGGGGAGGTTGGGAGGGGGGTGGTGCCAACTCCGAATTCACCGCGTTAAGACCGCAGCACCCCGCCGGTCGCCTTCTCCACCTGCTCGACCAGTTTCTTGGAGAAGCCTTCGAGGGCGGCGTCGGTCAGGGTGGCGTCCTGGGGCTGCAGCGTCACTTCGATGGCAAGCGACTTCTTGCCCTCGGGGAGGCCCTTGCCCTCGTAGACGTCGAAGAGCCGCACGCCCGCGACCAGCTTCTTGTCGGCCTGGCGCGCGGCCTTGAGGAGGGTCTCCGCCGGCAGGTCCTTGTCTACCACGAAGGCGAAATCGCGCTGCACCGGCTGGTAGGGCGAGAGCTGCAGCAACGGGCGCGCCTTCGTGGGGCGCGCGCGCGGCGCCGGGACGGCGTCGAGGTGCACCTCGAAACCCGCCACCGGCTGCTTGGCGCCGAGCGCCTGCTGCACGCGCGGATGCAGCTCGCCGAAGTGCGCGAGCGCACTGGCGCCCAGCCGCAAGGTGCCGGAGCGGCCTGGGTGATACCAGGCGGGCGCGTCCCGAGAGACCTGCAGGTTCTCCACCGGCGCGCCCGCCGCGGCGAGCGCCGCCAGCGCGTCCGCCTTGGCGATGAAGGCGTCGATGGGGCGGCCCCCGTCGCGCCAGTGCCGCGGGCCGGTCCGGCCAATGCGGACGCCCGCCGAAACCTGCGTCTGGCCCTCGGGCGTGTCGTCCGCATATTGCGGCCCCAACTCGAAGAGCGCCACGTCGCCGAGGCCGCGGTCGACGTTCTTCTGCGCGGCCGTCGCGAGATTGGGCAGCAGCGAGGGGCGCATGACGTCGAGATCGGCGCTGATCGGATTGACCAACGTCAGCTCCGGGGCGCCGCCGCCGAACAGCTCCGCCTGGACGCGCGGCACGAACGAGAAGGTGACGGCCTCGACCAGGCCGCGCGCGGCGAGCGCGCGGCGCACGGTCACGGCGCGCTTCTGCGCGAGGCTCAGCGCGGGCCGGGGCAGCGGCGTGTCGCGGACCATCGGCACCACGGGAATATTGTCGTAGCCGTGGACGCGCAGCACCTCCTCCACCAGGTCCGCCTCGCCCACGATGTCGGGCCGCCACGACGGCGGCTCGACCGAGAAGCCGCCTTCGCGGCTGCTCACCGTGAAACCAAGAGCCTCGAGGATGCGCCGCTGCTCCTCCGCCGGCACCTCGACGCCGCCCAGCGTGTGAGTGCGCTCGCTGCGCAGGAAATAATGCCGGCGCCACTCAGGCACCGCGCCCGCGATCGCCACATCCGAGGGCTCGCCGCCGCAGATCTCCAGGATGAGCCTGGTGGCGAGTTCCACCCCCGGCACCGCCATCTCGGGATCGAGACCGCGCTCGAAGCGATAGCGCGCGTCGGACTGGATGCCGAGCCGGCGCCCGGTCGACGCGGTGCGCACGGGATCGAAGAGCGCGGCTTCCAGCAGCACGGATGTCGTCGACTCCGTGCAGCCGCTGGACTCGCTGCCGATCACGCCGCCGAGCCCCTGGACGCCCTGATTGTCGGCGATCACGGTGACGGCGGGATCGAGCTCGTAGGTCTTGCCGTTGAGCGCCAGGATCATCTCGCCCGGGCGCGCCGCGCGCACGGCGAGATCGCCCTCAAGCTTGTCGAAGTCGAAGGCGTGGAGCGGGCGGTTCACGTCGAAGGTGAGAAAATTGGTGATGTCCACCAGCGCCGAGATCGGCCGCAATCCGATCGCCGCGAGGCGGTCCTGAAGCCATCGCGGGCTCGGCCCGTTCTTGAGGCCGCGGATGAGCCGACTCACATAGAGCCGGCAGGCCTTGTCGTCGGGCCCGGCAAGATGCACGGCATTGGGCGCCGGAAATTTTCCCGGCACCGGCGAGGTGTCGAGCGAGCGAAGGCTGCCGAGCCCGGCCGCCGCCAGGTCCCGTGCGATGCCGCGCACGCCCAGGCAATCCGCGCGATTGGGCGTCGCCTTGACGTCGATCACGGGATCGTCGAGGCCGAGCACCTCCGCGAAGGGCTGGCCGACCTTCCCTTGGGGCAGATCGAT
>DATMMM010000374.1:0-4344 GCA_035569735.1 Allostellaceae bacterium
GCCCTCCAGCCAGCCCGCGACGTGCAGCACGAAGTTGGCGCCCGCGAGGACGGTCGGAACCATCGTGTTCGCGGACTCGTAAGCGGCCTGCGCATCCGCGAGCTTCGAGGCGCAGAGCGCGCCGCCGGAGCGGAACGGCACGCCGAGACGCCGCGCGAGCGCCGCCATCGTGTAGAGCACCAGCGAGGGCTCCGGCGTACCGAAGGTGGGTGCCCCCGACTGCATCGAGATCGAGGAGGCGAAGCTCCCGAAGATCACGGGCGCTCCGGGATTGATCAGCTGCACCAGCGCCATTCCGGATAGCGCCTCGGCGAGCGTCACCGTGCAGGCGCCCGCGATCGTGGTAGGCGCCATGGCGCCCGCCAGGATGAACGGCGTGGTGAGGTTGGCCTGATTGTGGCGCGCATAGACCTTGAGCGCGCCCAGCATGGTCGCGTCCCAGGTGAGCGGCGAATTCGCGTTGATCAGGCTGGTGATCACCGTCTTGGGCTTGCCGGTGGCGGCATCGATGTAATCCGGCCCGAACAGGATCTTCGCCATCTCCACGGTGTTCTCGGCGCGCAGCGGATGCGTCACCGAGCCCATGAAGGGCTTGTCGCTGTAGCGCATGTGCGCATAGACCATGTCGAAGTGCCGTTTGTTGACGGGCAGATCGACGGGCTCGCAGACCGTGCCGCCGGAATGGTGCAGGTAGGGCGACATGTACGAGAGCTTCACGAAGTTGCGGAAGTCCTCGATGGTGCCGTAGCGCCGGCCCTTGTCGAGGTCGCGCACGAAGGGCGAGCCGTAGTTCGGCGCGAAGACGGTGTTCTTGCCGCCGATGGTCACGCTGCGCGCGGGGTTGCGCGCGTGCTGGACGTATTCCCGCGGCGCGGTTTTCTGGATCAGGCTCCGGCACATGCCGCGCGGGAAGTGGACGCGCTCGCCCTGCACGTCGGCGCCGGCATTGCGCCAGAGCTGCAGCACCTCCTCGTCGCCTTTGATGTCGATCCCGACCTCCTCGAGGATCGCGTCGGCGTTCTGCTCGATGAGCGCCAAGCCTTCCTCGTTCAGCACTTCGTAGTAGGGGATCTTGCGCGTGATGAACGGTATGATGTCCACGGCATGAGCGAGGCGGGCGGCGCGCTTGGCCTCGCGTCCCGCGCCGCGGCGCGATCGATGGGTGGTCGCTTGGTCGGTCATCGCGTCTCTCCCTTAATCGCTAGGCGCTTCCGGCTCTGCGTTGACGATTCGCGCGGCGCTCGCTGCGGCTGCGTGTCTGGGCCCGCGGCTCCGGCGCCGGCAGCGTCACCACGCGGCTCAGGTTCGGATAGGGGGCGCTGCCGTGCGGGATCGCCATGGCGTCTACGAACTCGGCTTGGAATTTCGGCTCGACGGCAGTCTCGATCTTCTCGATCCGCCGCACCAGCGTCTCGATGAGACCGCGGCTGCGCCGGTCCAGCAGCGCGATCCGGGCGCCGGTGCCGGCGGCATTGCCGGCCGAGCTCACTTGCGTGAGGTCGCAGTCCGGCAGCATGCCGAGCACGGTCGCATATTTGACGTCGATGTGGCTGCCGAAGGCGCCCGCCAGGCGGATGCGGTCGACGGCGTCCACGCCCATGTGGCTCATCAAGAGCCGCGCGCCCGCGTGGAGCGCCGCCTTGGCGAGCTGGATCGCGCGCACGTCGTTCTGCATGATGCGGAGCGCGGTCGTGCCCTCATGGAGCAAGTAGCTGAACGTCGCGCCGTCCGGCCGCACCCGGGGCGTGCGCGCGGCGAGCTCACCGTTGATGCTGCCGTCCTGCCGGAGGATGCCGGCGAGGAACATCTCGGCCAAGGCCTCGATGATGCCCGAGCCGCAGATGCCGGTGACGCCGCTGCGGCGGGTGGCCTGGGCGAAGCCGGGATCGTCGGACCAGAGATCGCAGCCGATCACCTTGAAGCGCGGCTCCAGGCTCGCGGGATCGATGCGCACGCGCTCGATGGCGCCGGGCGAGGCGCGCTGTCCGCAGCTGATCTGCGCGCCCTCGAAGGCGGGTCCGGTCGGGCTCGAGCAGGCGAGCATGCGATGCCGGTTTCCGAGCACGATCTCCGCGTTGGTGCCGACGTCGACCAGCAGCGTCAGCTTGTCCGAGAGGTCCGGGCGCTCGGCCAGCACGACGCCCGCCGCATCCGCGCCGACATGGCCCGCGATGCAGGGCAGGATAAAAGCGCGGGCGCCGGGATGCAGCGTGAGGCCCAACTCCGTCGCCTTGAGCGTGGTCGGTCGGTCGGTCGCGAGCGCGAAGGGCGCGCCGCCGAGCTCGATCGGATTGATGCCCAGCAGCAGGTGGTGCATCACGGGATTGCCGACGAACGTCACCTCGAGGATGTCGCCACGCTCGATGCCCGCGACTTGAGCCGCCTCGCCCGCGAGGTCGTTGACGGCGCCGCGCACGGCTTCAACGAGCGCGGCCTCGCCGCCGGGATTCATCATGATGTAGGAGACCCGGCTCATCAGATCCTCGCCAAAGCGGATCTGCGGATTCATCGAGCCGACGGCGGCCACGACCTCGCCGCTCGAGAGGTCGCAGAGATGCGCGGAGATCGTGGTTGAGCCGACATCGACCGCGACGCCGAACGCCTTGTCGCGGAAGCCCGGCCATACCGCGACGATGATCTTTGCGTCGTGCACGGCGACGGTGGCTTTCCAGCCGCCTTTGCGCAGCGCCACCTGCAGGCCTTGGACAACCGCGAGGTCGCAGTCGAGCGAGGCCAGGCCCCATTCGCGCTCGAGCGCGTCCATGAGCCGGCGCAGGTCGCTCGCGGGCGCGTGCATGTCGGGCTCGGCGACTTCGACATAGTGCAGGCGGATCGCGGGATCGAGCTCGATCGCAACCGCCTCCGCCGCCTTGCGCACGATCTGCCGATGTGCCTGGCTCTCGGCGGGCACGTCGATGACGACATCGCCCAGGATCCTGGCGCTGCAGGAGAGCCGGCGCCCGGCTTGCAGGGGTTTGCGCGCGGAATAGGCCTGCTCGACCTCCGAGAAGGCCGAGAGATGGTCTGTGCGCGAGACGATGCCGTGCTTGGCGAACTCGCCCTCGACCTGGGTCACCTGGCAGCGGCCGCAGATGCCGCGGCCACCGCACACGGAATCAACGTCGACGCCGAGCGCGCGCGCGGCCTGCAGCACCGGTGTGCCGAGGGCAAAGCGGCCCCTGAGGCCCGAGGGCGTGAAGACGATGGCGGCGTCGTCAGCCACGGCGCCTCCGTCCTTCGCGCCGGCTGCGGGCCGCCTCGGCTTCCGAGCCCGCGGGCGGCTGCTCGCGGAACTTCTTGAGCCAGCGCATGCAGGAGGGGTCATGGCCCATCATGGCGTCGGCGGCCATGACGGCGCGCAGGATCTCGTCGTGACAGGGGTTGGTGATCGCGGAGGTCATGCCGGAGCCGATCGCCATGCAGAGGAAGGCGGCGTTGATGCCGCCCCGCGAGGGCAGCCCGAAGCTGATGTTGGAGGCGCCGCAGCTCGTGTTCACCTTGAGCTCGGTGCGCAGCCTCCGGATGATGTGCATCGCCTGCACGCCTGCCTGATTGATGGCGCCCAAGGGCATGATCAGCGGATCGACCAGCACGTCGCTGCGGGAAATGCCGTGGTCCTCGGCGCGCTCCACGATCTTCCTGGCGACGGCGAAGCGCACGTCCGGGTCCTCGGCGATGCCGGTCTCGTCGTTGGAGATCGCGATCACGGCGGCGCCGTATTTCTTGACCAGCGGGAGCACGGCCTCGAGCCGCTCCTCCTCGCCGGTGACGGAGTTCACGAGAGCCTTGCCCTTGTAGACGGCGAGGCCGGCTTCCAGCGCGGCGACGATCGAGGAGTCGATCGAGAGCGGCACGTCGGTCACGCTTTGCACGAGCTGGATCGCTTTCGCCAAGATCGCGGGCTCGTCGGCGAGCGGAATGCCGGCGTTGACGTCGAGCATCTGCGCGCCCGCCTCGACTTGCGCCACGGCATCGCGCTCGACCCGGCTGAAATCGCCGGCGGCCATCTCCTCGGCCAGGATCTTGCGGCCGGTCGGGTTGATGCGCTCGCCGATCATCACGAACGGCCGGTCGAAACCGATCACGACTTCCCTGGTGGCGGAGCTGACGACGGTATCCGTCATGGTGCGACCTTTTCCTGCAGGAGCATTTTGTGTCTCTCGGGGAACCAGGGGATGCGTCCGTTGAGGACACCGGAGGCGTCGATCACCTCGGCCACGGCTTCCTCTTGGCGGTAGGCCATGACGTGGACGCCGCTCACGCCCTTGATCTCGCGAATTTCCTGGATGAGCTCGATGCAGATCTGGCGGCCTTCCGCCTTGGGCTTGGCCGCGCCCGCGAGGC
>DATMMM010000375.1:0-7190 GCA_035569735.1 Allostellaceae bacterium
AGCTCGGCATCGACCGCGAACACAAGCTCTCGGCCGAAGTGCCGCCCGCCGACCTGCCGCGCCTCGAGGCCGCTGCCAAGGCCGCGGGGCTCCCGGGCGAGGCGGCGCTCGAGCCCATGCGCCCGTGGCTGGCGGCGCTCACGCTGGCGGCGCTCCCGATCATCAAGGCGGGCTACGATCCCGCCAAGGGCGTGGACAATATCCTGAAGGCCAAGGCCACCGCGGCGGGCAAGCCCGTCCATGGCCTGGAGAGCGCCGAGCAGCAGATGCACTTCTTCGCGGATTTTTCCAAGGCGCGGCAGGTGGAGATGCTGCGCTCGGTGCTCGACGAGGTCGCGAGCGGGCCGGCGCAGGTCGAGGAGATTCTCACGGCCTGGGCCGCGGGCGATCTCGCGACCATCGACAAGGACATGAACGAGGAAGAGGAGCGGGATCACCCGGACCTCCACGCGGTGCTGATCGTGAACCGCAACCAGGCCTGGGCGGAGCAGATCGCGGCCTGGATGAAATCCGGGCAAGGCGAGATCTTCGTCGCGGTGGGCGCGGGCCATCTCGTCGGCAAGGACAGTCTGCAGAAGGCGCTGGAAGCGCGCGGCATCGCGGTCGCGCGCGACTAGCGCCGGGAGTTTTCTCGCATGAGCAACCTCACGGGCGGCTGCCAGTGCGGCGCGGTTCGCTACGAGATCGCGGGTGCGCCGCTCGCGACCTATGTTTGTCACTGCCGGGAATGCCGCAAGCAATCGGCCTCGGCCTTCGGCATCTCCGTGATCGTGCGCGCCGGCGATGTCCACCTGAGGCAAGGCGCGGTCAAATCCTGGACCCGCGATACCGACAGCGGCCGGCGGCTCAAATGCGTCTTCTGTCCCGCCTGCGGCTCGCGGCTCTGGCACGAGGGCGAGCCGCCGGGCCCCACGATCAGCCTCAAGGGCGGCTCGCTCGACGAGGGTGTCGATCTCGGCCAGGCCCAGCACATCTGGGTCTCTCGCAAGCTGGCAGGGGTTGTGATCCCCGGGGATCGTCCCCAATTTCCCGAGGAGCCGCCGCGCCTGCCCGACGAGGATTGGTAGCCATGGTGTTGCCTCATTCGGCTGGCAGCTAGGGCGGTCCCTGACATGACCCGAGCCCGTCGATGATCTCTCGCCGCCGTTTGCTGATCCATTCCGGTGCCCTCGCGCTGGCCTCGAGCCTGATGCCGCTCACGCGCGCCTTCGCCGCCCAGCCGCCGCGCGCCACCGCGCTCAACCCCGATCAGAAGGCCGATGTCGATCGCGTGCAGAGCTATCTGAACGGCATCCGCACGCTCTCTTCCCGCTTCCAGCAATCTTCGGGCGAGGGCAGCCAGGCCACGGGCCAGCTCTGGCTGGCGCGGCCCGGCCGCATGCGCTTCGAGTACGATCCGCCGGTTCCGCTGCTGCTGGTCGCCAACGGCAATAACATCTTCTACTACGACAAGGAGCTGCAGCAGGTCTCGGAGCTGCGCGTCAACGAGACGCCCGCAGGCTTCCTGCTGCGCGACCAGATCACGCTCTCGGGCGACGTCACGCTGACGCGTTTCGAGCACAAGCCCGGCGCCATCCGTCTCACCATGGTCGAGACCTCCGAGCCCGGCCAAGGCTCCGCCACCTTGGCGCTCACCGACCGGCCGCTCGAGTTGCGGCAATGGACCATCGTCGATCCCCAGCAGAAAGAGGTGACGGTGGCGCTCACCGACCCGCACTACGGCGCGCCCGTCGACGAGAAGCTCTTCTACTGGACCGACCCAAGGCCCACCGGCTCCAACGGACGCGGCAGCACGAGGTAAGCTGCTGGCTGTTAGCCGTAGGCCGTAAGCCTGTCGTGCGCCAGCCATGCCTGAGGGTAATTCCTATCGGCTAACGGCTAACGGCTAACGGCTTATGGCTCACGGCTTGAACGGCGCTACCACCAATCCGAGCACCGGCTCCTCCTCCCGCCCCTCGACCCCGATCTCGAGGTCGGGCGTGCGGCGCGTTCTCGAGCGCGAGCGGAAGAGCGGGTCCCAGATACTGAGCACGGTCGAGTAGTTGGAATCCGTGTCGCGGCGGATCCGGTGGTGATGCACCCAGTGGATCGAGGGCGTCACCACGAGGCGCGCGAGCGCGCGTTCCAAGCTCGGCGGCAGCCGCAGGTTCGAGTGATGGAAGATCGTGGCGATCAGCAGCAGCGTCTCGAAGGCGAGCACGGAGGCGAGCGGGATCGCGAGCGCCAGCACCACCACCGCGCGCGCGCCGGCCGAGAGCGCGACCTCGCCGAAGTGGAAGCGCAGCGCCGTCGTGCTGTCGAGCGTGCGGTCGAGGTGGTGCACGCTGTGGAAGCGCCAGAGGAAGGGCGCACGATGGTTGGCGCGGTGCCACCAGTAGATGAGCCCGTCGAGGATCAGCAGGTCGAGTACCAAGGCCGCCCAGCCCGACCACCAGAGGGGCCGCCAGGCGGGCGCCGCCCCCGCGGCCCAGGCCGTTACCGGCACCACCACCGTGATGGATAATCCCGCGTTAATCATCCAGAGCGTAGCATTCCCCAGGAGCCGCGCGCCCGGCCGCACCGCCTTGATCGGAAAGGGCGCCGCCGGAGCCAGGCGCTCGGCCACGAACACGACCGCCAGCCAAAGCAGGACAGCCATGCCTTTCCAGGCGAGAAGATGGGCCACCGCGTCTTGCATCACGCCCGATCTTGCCGCAACATTTCGCCAATCCCAACTACCGACCGGGCGCGCTTTGCCCACCGACCCAGACCCCTATCCCCATGCCGACTGACAACATCGCCGGCGCCTATCCCAGGCCCGCCGTGGCGATCCCCTGCTGCACGCGCCGCGAGGGCGACCACATCGTGCACCAGGTCTCCGAGAAGTACGTCATCACCGTCGCCGAGCGTGCGGGCGCGGTGCCGTTCCTGGTGCCGGCGCTCGCCGAGCATCTGACGCCCGACGAGATCCTTTCACGCTTCGACGGGCTCCTGCTCACGGGGAGCCGCTCCAACGTCGAGCCGCATCACTACGGCGCCGAGAAGGTGCCCGACCTCGCGCACGATCCCGCCCGCGACGCGGTGACCCTGCCGCTGATCCGCGCGGCGGTGGCGGCGGATTTGCCGGTGATCGCGATCTGCCGCGGCATCCAGGAATTGAACGCGGCGCTCGGCGGCACGCTCTTCCAGCAGGTGCAGACCGTGCCCGGCCGGATCGACCACCGCTCGCCGCGCGACGGCACCTTCGCCGAGAAGTACGCGCATGTGGCACACCCGGTGGCGCTGACGCCCGGCGGCCGCTTCGCGCAATGGGCGGGCGGCACGGAGCTGATGGTGAACTCGCTCCATCAACAGGGCATCGACCAGCCGGCCCAAGGCCTCGTCATCGAGGCGGTGGCGCCCGACGGCCAGATCGAGGGTGTGAGCCTACCGCACAAAAGCTTCGTCATCGGCGTGCAGTGGCACCCTGAATTCCGCTGCTGGGAAGTGCCCTTCGCCTGCAATCTGTTCGAAGCCTTCGGCGCCGCCTGCCGCCGCCGCGCCGCCGACCGCCACAGGAGAGCGCAGCCGGCGGCGTAGGGCTGGCGGCGCTTGGCCGTCGGAGCGGGCGCCGGCGAGCTCGCGTCGCCTCTCGACTTGCGTCATGCCCGGGCTCCCGTGGCGGGCATTTCCGCGTGTCTTCCCGAGCAGAAGAAATCGTGCACCGCAGGGCCGCGCCCGATCGGCGGTGAAGCCAAAAATTGGCTTGCGATCCCGATTGTGGAGATTCATGGAGCTTGGATTCCCTGAAAAAATTGGCTCTGCCCTCCCAATATCCGATTTCGGATGATCGCTTCTCAGCATCAGGTTTCATGCCTCCGATCTTGCCCGCAAGCCGTACAGTCCGTCTGAACTCAAAGACGACGCAGTCGATTCCCTAGAGCAGGCTCGACGCGCGGGAATCCTTTTGCAATTGGAGTAAGTGGCCGCTGAACGGTGCGGCGAAACATCGTCGTGCTCCCTGACGGTACTTACTCGGATTGCTTCTTGTCGGTCGCTGGTCGGTACACGCGTACCTTGGAGCGTATACCCAGCTTCTTAGACGCCGCTTCAAACGAGCCGTCGGTCGGCGTCGGGTCCTCCTCGAACCGCCTGGCGACCTCCTGCAGCCCGTGAAGGATTTCGGCCTTAATCTGCTGCCATCGCGGGTCGCTCATCCCATCAAACCGCGTCTGCCGGCCGTGCGCGCCGAGCGATCTCCGGGCCGCGCTCCCGCTCGACCGTGGCGATGTCGTATTGGCTCTGGAGATCGAGCCAGAATTGCGCGCTGTTGCCGAAATAGCGGCCTTACGATCCGGATGCCGCGCCAAGGATCGAGGACCAAGAGGTCGTCGTCGCTCGCGACAATGGTTGTCGCCCCTGCCGCGAGAGCGAGTTCCAGATACTTGTTGTCCTTGGCGTCTCGGCAATCTGTCACGGGAACGGTCGATTCGACGCTGACCGCTGCAGCCTTCAAGAGGTCGAGAATCAGATCGAGCCGGCCGGCCGCGAGGTATCGGCGGAATTTCGGTCGCGCGGAAACCGCTCGGATTTCGGTTTCGACGGCGCCGGAGAGGCAGATCGTATCGTGTGTCCGTGCCAGCAGCAGAGCGCGCTCGGGAACGGAATCTTCCTTCAGCAATGCGCCGATGATCGAGCTCGCGTCAAAGACGACGTTTGGCATTCTCGGCAGCAAGCTCGGCGTCGATCTCCCGGTCGGTGAGCTTGCCCGCGCGGGCATCGGACTTGCGCTCGGCGATCACCGCGGCTAGCGGGTCCTCGTCGGGCGAGGAGGGCTGAACCATCACGCTGACGAGCTTGCCGACTTTGGCGCGCCTGTCCGCGTCGGCGAGCGCCGCCGCTGCTTCCGGTGAAACGGGGATTTGGACCATCACTCTATTGGCCATCGCACGTGCTCCTGCTGCAAGGCTTACAGCACGGGCGGCCGTCCCATGCTGCGGGCGGAAACGGGAGCCCTACCCCCTATTCATCCGGTTATCGACCAAATCCGTCACCACCGCCGGGTCGGCGAGCGTGCTCGTATCTCCGAGCTGGCTCTGCTCGTTCGCGGCGATTTTTCTCAAGATCCGCCGCATGATTTTCCCCGAGCGGGTCTTGGGGAGGCCGGGGGCCCACTGGATCAGGTCGGGTGTGGCGATCGGGCCGATCTCCTTGCGGACCCACTGCACCAGCTCCTTGCGCAGGGGCTCGGTCGGCTCCTCGCCCACCTTGAGCGTCACATAGGCGTAGATGCCCTGGCCCTTGATGTCGTGGGGATAGCCCACCACCGCGGCCTCGGCGACCTTGGGGTGCGCCACCAAGGCACTCTCGACCTCCGCCGTGCCGAGCCGGTGGCCCGCCACGTTGATGACGTCGTCGACCCGGCCGGTGATCCAGTAGTAGCCGTCCTCGTCGCGCCGCGCGCCGTCGCCGGTGAAGTACTTGCCCTTGAATGTGGAGAAATAGGTCTCCACGAAGCGCTTGTGGTCGCCATAGACCGTGCGCATCTGGCCGGGCCAGCTGTCGGCGATGCAGAGGTTCCCCTCGGCCGCCCCCTCGAGCAGCCGGCCCTCGCCGTCGACGATCTCGGGCCTGACGCCGAAGAACGGCCGCGTCGCCGAGCCCGGCTTCAAGGGCGTGGCGCCCGGCAGCGGCGTGATCAAGATGCCGCCGGTCTCGGTCTGCCACCAGGTATCGACGATCGGCACGCGCGCGTCGCCCACCACGTTGTAGTACCAGAGCCACGCCTCGGGATTGATCGGCTCGCCCACCGTGCCGAGCAGCCGCAGCGATTTCCGCGATGTCTTCTTCACGTAAGAGTCGCCCTCGCGCATCAGCGCGCGAATCGCGGTCGGCGCGGTGTAGAAGATATTCACCTTGTGCTTGTCGATCACCTGCCAGAATCGCGCGGGATCGGGATAGTTGGGGACACCCTCGAACATCAGGCTGGTGGCGCCGTTGGCGAGGGGCCCATAGACGATGTAGCTGTGGCCGGTAACCCAGCCGACGTCCGCCGTGCACCAGAAGATGTCGCCGTCGTGATAGTCGAAGACGTAACTGTGAGTCATCGCCGTGAAGACGAGATAGCCGCCGGTCGTGTGCAGCACGCCCTTGGGTTTTCCCGTGGAGCCCGAGGTATAGAGGATGAAGAGCGGGTCCTCGGCGCTCATCGGCTCGGGCGCACAGTCCTTCGCGACCGAGGCCAGCTCCTCGTGATACCAGTGATCGCGGCCCTCGCACCATTCGACGGCGCCGCCGGTGCGGCGCACCACGATCACGGTCTCGACCTCGGGGCAGTGCTTCAGCGCCTCGTCGGCATTCGCCTTCAAGGGCACCTTGCGCCCGCCGCGCAGGCCCTCGTCGGCGGTGATCAGCACCGTCGACTTGCAGTCCTGGATGCGGCCCATCAGGCTCTCCGGCGAGAAGCCCCCGAACACCACGGAATGGATGGCGCCGATCCGCGCGCAGGCCAGCATCGCAAAGGCGGCCTCGGGGATCATCGGCATGTAGATGGTGACGCGGTCGCCCTTCTTGACGCCGCGGGCCTTCAGCGCATTGGCCAGGCGGCAGACCTCGCCATAGGCCTCGCCATAGCTGATGTGCTTCTGCTCATGGGGACTGTCGCCCTCCCAGATGATGGCGGTCTGGTTGGCGCGGGTGGCCAGATGCCGGTCGAGGCAATTGGCCGCGACGTTCAGCGTGCCGTCGTGGAACCAGCGGATGCGGACCGGGGCATGATAGTCGACGTCCTTGACCTGGGTGTAGGGCTTGATCCAGTGCAGCCGCTTGCCTTCCTCGCCCCAGAAACGCTCGGGATCGACGATGGATTCGTCGTAGAGCCGGAAATAGCCGGGCTCGTCGATCCAGGCGTTGTCGGCGAAGCTCTGCGGAATCGGAAAGTTGCTGGTCTCGGACATGGCGATGCTCGGGCCTCCCAGGCGGGATGAAGCTTGGCCCAGAATTACCGCAGAAAGCCTGGCCTGAATCAACCGCCCGCAGTCGGATACAGGAAGTTGAACCACAGAGGCACGGAGGCACAGAGACGAAGGGGAGGCCCGATCTTCCTGTCGTCATCCCCGCGAAAGCGGGGAGGTGGAGTCACATTCGAAGTGCAACACCTGCGAGAAGACCTCAGCGGGGGTCTGGAAGTCGAGGCATTTTCGGGGTGTGTGGTTGTACTGGCGGGCGAGGTT
>DATMMM010000376.1:0-17716 GCA_035569735.1 Allostellaceae bacterium
GAACTTGCGCAATGCCACGCTGGTGCGCGCCGATTTGCGCGGAGCCTCGCTGCGCGAAGCCGACATGACCGGCGCCAACCTGTTCGACGCCGATCTTCGCGACGGCCGGCTCGCGCGCAAGACGCGCAAAGGCGAAATCGAATACATCGCGGTCGAGCCCGATTCGACCGTGCTGGCGGGTGCTACCATGACCAACGCCAATCTGACCCAGGCCCGGCTGTCGGGCTCGGTGGCGGTCCATACCGACTTCACCGACGCGATGATGCGCGACACCAAGCTGGTGCGCGCCGATTTGCGCAACGCCACCATGAACGGCGCCAATCTCGAGGGCGCCGACCTGTCCGGCGCGAACCTGCGCGGCGCCAGCCTGCGCAATGCCGTGCTGGTGGACACGGCGCTGGTCGGGGTCGAGGCCGATGGCGCCGACATGACCGGGGCGCTGACGAAATCCGACACCGGCCGCGGGATCGCGGAGCTGGGGGAGTCCTTCGCCGAGCGTCTACGCCGCCACGAGCTCTGGGCCACGACCGACGGCTCCGAGGGCGAGCCGCTCGACGTCAGCGGGTTCGATCTGCGCAAGCTCGGCGGCCTGCCGCGTCGGCAACTCTCGGCGATCGTGGGGTACAATGCCGTGCTCTACGGCATGAACCTCGAGGGCATCGCGCTCCAGGCAGCGCAGCTCGAGGGCGCCGATCTCCGGGGATGCCGGCTCGCCAACGCGGACCTCCGCGGCATCAACCTGAAGGGCGCGCGGCTCAATTACGCCGATCTGCGCGACTGCAACCTGGGGCCGCTCATGCTTGCCGATGGCCGCATGATCCATAGCAAGCTCGAGGCGACCGACGGGCGGCACGCGGATTTCCGCGGGGCCAATCTGCAGCGGGCGGTTTTCCGGGGCGCCAATCTGAGCGCAGCCAACCTGACCGGAGCCCGCCTCGCGGGCATCGACCTCACCGACGCTAACCTGCTGGGCTCGCTCAAGGCGCGCTGAGACACCAATGGTTTAGACAGACCGAAAATCCCGCTCGCGCGGGCTTACACGGGCTTCGCGCGTCTGCTATCAAGGAAAGGCGGGACCGCATCACAGCACGTAGGACGATCATGCCAACCAAGGGAGGATCGAAGGCCCAATCCACCGACGCCGTCGCGGTGTCTGCTCCAGCCTCCACGGGCTCCGCGCCCGATCCGCGCTTTCCGCTCTTCTACCGCTCGCTGACGCCGATCGATCCCGCGCGCCACGCCGGCAAGTCGCTGAAGCAGCGGCTCGGCTTCGACTTCGCGCGCTCGAGCCATGCCGTGCTGCTCAATGGCAGCGAGTTCGAGGCGGCCGCGCGCCAATACCCGATCGTTTTCACGCCATCGCCCGGGGCGGCGGCGCTCTCGGTGGTGGGCATCCGGCGCGACCGCAATCTGTTCGTGGACGCCCACGGGGATTGGCAGCCCGGCACCTACATTCCCGCCTACATCCGCCGCTACCCCTTCATCTTTCACGAGAGCGCCGACAAGCAGCAGTACACGCTCTGCATCGACGAGACCTCGGGTGCGCTCGAGGATGGCAACGCGCGGCCGCTCTTCAGCGGCACGACGCCCACGCCGATCGTGCAGGATGCCCTCAAATTCTGCGCGGCCTTCCAGCGCGATTACACCGACACGCAGGATTTCGTGGAGCAGCTGAGCGAGCGCGGCCTTCTGATCCCGAACCAGGCGGAGATCACGCTCAGCTCCGGCGAGAAGCTCTCCGTCACCGGATTCCACGTCATCGACCGCGACCGCTTCGCCGGCTTGCCCGACAGCGCCTTCCTGGAATGGCGGCGCAAGGGCTGGCTGCCCTGGGTATTCGCCCACTTCATTTCTCACGGGAACTGGTCGGTGCTCGTCGACCTCGCGGCCGCGGCGGCCAAGGCCGCCTGACCTCAGCCGGTCGCGAGGCGCGGAACCGCGGTCTCCGGCACCGCGCTGCCGAGCCCGCCGAAGCGCCGCTCCCGGCTGTGGAACTCGAGCACGGCAGCCCGCAAATCCTCGGCGCAGAAGTCCGGCCACATCCGGTCGGTGAACCACAACTCCGCGAACGCGCACTCCCAGAGCAGGAAATCCGAGAGCCGCTGCTCGCCTCCCGTCCGGATCAACAGGTCGACGTCGGCGGTCCCGGAATCGTCGGCGACCGACTGCGAGATCAGCTGACCCAGACGTTCGGGCTCCGGAGGATTAGCGGCAGCACAGCGCGCGGCCGCGCGGGCGATCGATTCACGCGAAGAGTAGTCGAGCGCGAGGCGCACATGCAGCCGGCGGCCGGCGGCCGTCGCGAGCTCGGCGCTCTCGATCTGACGTGCCAGGCGCGGCCGCAACCGGTCGCGCCGCCCGATCACGGTAAGCCGCGCACTCTTCTCCACGAACCGCCGGGTCTCCGCTCGCATGTAGACTTCCATCAGCCGCATCAGCGCCGCCACCTCCTCCGCCGGACGCTGCCAGTTCGCGGACGAGAAGGCGAAGAGCGTGAGCGTAGCGATGCCCAAGTCGGGAGCGCCTTCTACAACCCGGCGCACCGCCTCGACGCCCGCGCGGTGGCCGGCGGTGCGCGGCAGTCCGCGGCGGGTCGCCCAGCGCCCGTTCCCATCCATGATGATCGCGACGTGAAGGCCGGTCTTCTCCGGCAAGGTGCTTGTCATGGGCGAGTCCCCGTGAGGTCTCAGGCAGGGGCCAGCTTGCGCAAGGCGCGTGATTCCGGCTGCGGCTTCGCGGCGCCAGCGGCGTCACGCACAACCTGCTCGAGCACCGCGAGATATTCGAGATAGCGCCGGCGGCCCTGAGCCGTGATGCGGCAACGGGTTTGCGGCCGATTGGCCTCGAAGCCCTTGGAGATCTCGACCAGCTTCGCCTCCTGGAGCACCTGCAGGTGCCGGCTCAAATTCCCGTCGGTGAGACGGCAGAACTCCTTGAGATCGCCGAACCGGAGCCCGCGCGGATGCGCAACCAGCGAGGTCAGCACGCTCAACCGCGCGCGCTCGTGGATCACGCGGTCGAGCCCCTCGTAGGCGAAACGGCCCTTGCGCTGCTGGGAGCTTCTAGACTCGTCCATCGGCCTCTCCGGCGGCGTATCGTTGCAGGATCGCGGCGACCAGCAGCTGGCCCACGCCATAAGGAACACCCATGGCCCAGGGCGAGAAGGCGTGATCTCCTTGAGCGAACACCAGGCAGGCAAGTCCGGCGACCAGATACCAGATGCCGACCGCGAAAATCGCGCGCGGCAGAAAACGGCAGCAGGCGAACACGCCGAGGCTGAACACGATTTGCCACAAGCCCGGCAGCATCCAGAGGCTCTCGGGCGAATACTCCAGCAGCACGGCGGTGATCAGCCCGCCGGCGACGCCGGCCGGCAAAAACTGCTCCACCGCCGACCAGATCATCTCCTGCGCCAGGCCCGAATGGATGCGCCACGAGCGCAGGATCATGTCGAGACCGATGAATGTCACCGAGACCGCGGCGGTCGTGCCCCAGAGCGCGATATAAAAGCCGACATAATTGGCGGGATGCGGCAGCCAGAGCGCCTGTCCGGCCGCGGCCAGCAAGGCGAGCCCGCCGGTCGCCGCCAGCGTCGCCGGCCCGTAGCCGCGGAACTCCGTGCCGCGGGCCATCTGGCTGCGAATCTCGCTGATGTCCGCCAGCGCCTTCTCCAGGTCTCTCATGACGCCCCTCACTTTGCACTGCAAAGTACCTTGGGTTGCAGGATGGGATCAAGTGTCTTTATGGCGGCTCGCCCAGGCCCGAGCGCCGCTCAGGCGCCTAGTTCCTGCCGCCGCTTCGCCACATAGGCGTCGAGCGCCTCGGCGACCGCCGGATCGAGCGGGGGCGGCGCATACTGCTCTTTCAAGCGTTTCCAGATCTCATGCGCGCGCTGGGTCGCATCCTTGGCGCCGGCATCGCGCCAGTTCTCGAAATTCGACCAGTCCGAGACCAGCGGCCGGTAGAACGCCGTCTCGTAGCGCGCGAGCGTGTGCGGCGATCCGAAGAAATGGCCGCCGGGCGCCACCTCCAGCGCGGCATCGACGGCGATGTCGTCGTCGGTGAACGCCACGGGTTTGAGGATCTCCGCCCAGCCGCGCAGCATTTCCGCGTCCACGACGATCTTCTCCATCGATGCCGAGAGACCGCCTTCGAGCCACCCGGCCGCGTGCATGATGAGATGCGACTTGCTCATGATCGCGGCCCAGAGCGAGAAGCCGGTCTCGTATGTTGCCTGCGCGTCGACGACACAGGACGCATTGGGCGCGCTCGTGCGCACGGGAATCTTGAGGCGTCGGCCGATCTGTGCCGAGGCGAGCGTGGCCTTGACGTATTCAGGCGTGCCGAAGGCGGGCGAGCCCGTGCGCATGTCGACGTTTGAGGTGAATCCGCCGAGCACGCAAGGCGTGCCCGGGCGCACCATCTGCACGTAGGCGAGGATGCCAATGGCTTCCGCGGTTTGCTGCGCGAGCGCGCCCGCGAGCGTCACCGGCGCCATCGCGCCCATCAAGGTGAAGGGCGTGATGCAGATGCATTGGCCGTGCTCGGCCAGCACCGTGATCGCCTCGTGGATCTCCTCGTCCACGCGGCGCGGCGAGTTCACGTTGGTGACCAGCATCAGGGTCGGCTCGGCCGCGAGGTCGTCGAGCGTGCAGGCATGCTCGATCGCCGACATCGCGAGCGCGTCCTCGGCGTTGACCCGGCCGAGCCCGCGCGCCTGCCAGACCGTGTCGGCGCACTCGATATGCGCGCGGTAGATCTCGAGATGCCGGCTCGGCACCGGCACGTCCACCGGCTCGACCACGACGCCGCCCTGCCAATGCAGGACCCCCAGCATGTGCGTCACCTTGAGGATGTCGCGGAAGGCCTCGATGTCGCCGTAGCGGCGCCCGCGCTCGAGATCCGTGATGTGGGGCGCGCCCGCGACCGGCCCAAAATTCACGACGTCGCCGCCAATATGCAAGTCCCGCGCGCGGTTGCGCGCGCGCAGCATGAAGCGCTCCGGCGCATGGGCGAGATTCGCCTCGACGACCTCGCGCCGAAGCCGGACGATATGCGTGGCGTCGTCGACGTCGGCGCCGTGCCGGCAATAGATCTCGCGCGCGCGGGCGTTCCGGATCTCGAGCCCGCCCTCCGCCATGATCCGGAAGGCAGCCGCGAGGATGCGCTCCACCTGCTCCTCGGTGAGCACCTCCACCGGCGGCATCCGGTTCACGACCCGCGGCAGCGGCGCGAGGCTCGGGCCGGTCGATCGGGCGCCCCGCGATCGCTCGCGGCGTCTGGGCGGGGGAGCGTTCTCGCTCATCGATGCCCTCACAGCACCTGGTTCAGAAAAGCCCGCGTGCGCTCCTCGCGTGGATGCGCCAGCAACTCCCGGGGCGGCCCGTGCTCGACGATCACGCCCTTCTCGGTGAAGTAGACATGATCCGCCACCTCGCGCGCGAAGCCCATCTCATGAGTCACGATCATGCAGGTCATGCCGTCTTCCGCCAACTCGCGGATGGTGACCAGCACTTCTTTCTTGGTCTCGGGATCGAGGGCGGCGGTGACCTCGTCGAACAGCATGACCAGCGGGTTCATGGCGAGCGAGCGGGCGATCGCGACCCTCTGCTGCTGGCCGCCGGAGAGCTCGCCCGGATAAGCCCGCTCCTTCTCCGCGAGCCCGACCTTCGCCAGCAGGCGCCGCGCCTTCTCCTCCACCTCGCGGCGATCCTGCTTCAGCACGTGGATCGGCGCCATCATCACGTTTTGGAGCGCGGTGCGATGCGGAAACAGATTGTACTGCTGAAACACCATGCCCACCTTCCGGCGTAGCGCGATCTTGTCGAGCGCGGGATCGTTGACCTCGATGCCGTCGATCTCGATCGAGCCGCTCGAGACCGGCACCAGCGCATTGACGCAGCGCAGGAGCGTGGACTTGCCGGAGCCCGAGGGGCCGATGATGCAGACCGTCTTGCCTCGCGCCACGGAGAACGAGATATCGCGGAGCACGACGGTGTCGCCGAACCGCTTCTCGACCCGGCTCAGAACGACCAGCGCCGCGGCGTCTTGCTGCATCTCGTCCCGTCTCAGACCCGGACCCTGAACCGCCGCTCGAGCACAGTGGTCCAGCGCGCGATCGGATAGCAATAGAGAAAGAACCAGGAGAGCAGCATCAGGTACATCGGGATGAAGAGCTCGGTGCGCCCTTCGGCCACCAGCGCTGCGCGCGCCAGCGTCATCGAATCCTGGATGCCCACCACCGAGATCAGCGTCGTCGACATCGTGAGGATGGCATAGAGGTTCATCCACGGCGGGATCATCCGCCTGAGGCACTGCGGCAGGATCACCATCCACATGATCTGGCTGCGCGAAAAGGCGAGCGCCTCGCCGGATTCCCACTGCTCCAGCGGGATCGAGCCGACCCCGCCGCGGACAATTTCCGCCACGTTCGCCATCACCGGGAGCGACAGCCCGATCACCGCCTTCGCCGCATCCGGCAGCGGCACCGTCGCGAACGGCAAGGTGATGGAGAACGGCAGCAGGAACATGCAATAGAACAGCAGCACCAGCCACGGCGCGTTGCGGAAGAACTGGATCACGCCGCCCGAGGCTCGCCGGAGCGCCACGAATTGCGAGACCCGGCCGAGGCCGAGCCACAGGCCGAGCGCCGTCCCGGCCAGCATCGAGAGCACGCTCACCATCAGATTGAACAGGAAGCCCTGGAAGATCAGCGGCGACCATTTGAGCAGGATCGCGAGCACGCCTGGCGAGGCACCGATGCCCGGCTGGGCGCGGGCTTCGCCGGCGAGGATGGAGATCGCGAGCGCGGCCAGCACGGCGACCAGCACCCCGCCGCTGAAGAACTCGCGCCACCCCTCGCGCGCCGATCCCGCAAGAGCCGGCTTTCCCGGCAGCAAAACCGGCAGCGGCGTCATGGGCTATAGCCGGGAATGTGAAGCGCGCGCTCCCAGCGTCCCATGATCGCGACCAGCACCGCGATCAGCGCGACGTAGGTCACCAGCAGCACGTTCATCATCTCGCGCACGTTCAGCTCCTCCGACCAGATCTGCGACGCCGCGTAGAGGAGCTCGGGCACCGCGATGGCGTAGGCGAGCGTCGTGGTCTTCACGAGGTTGACCAGGTTGTTGTTGAGTGCGGGAAGGCTGATGCGGAAGGCAAGCGGCAGGAGCACGTGGCGATAGACGCCGAGCCGGCTGTAGCCCAGCGACTCCGCGGCCTCCACCATGGCCCGCGGCACCGCCTCGATGCCGGCCCGGAAGATCTCGATGTTGAAGGCCCCCGCGAAGAGCGAGAGCGACAGGACCGCCCAGCCGACATTGCTGATCGGCGGCACCAGCATGCCATGCTGGTCGAGCACATGCGGCAGCTCGTTGCCGACCGCGAAATAGAAGAAGAACAGCTGCACCAGCGGCGGCGTGTTCCGGAAGAATTGGATATAAGCCTGCACCAACCCGCGTGTCGGGCCGAAGCGGGCCCCCTGGAGCCAGGCGCCCACCACGCCGATGACGAGACTCAGCAGGGTGCAGATCGTAGACAGCTCGACCGTCGTCCATAGCCCCTCCAGGAAACGGCTGCGGTCCAGCGAATCGTAGAAAATCGAGAGATTGACGCCGTGCGCGTCGTTGAGCCAGCGAAAGAAATCGGCGATCCGCTCCATGCCCGATTCTCGAGGGCCGGCGCGAGGCGGCCGCGCCGGCGCGCGTCAGCTGCCCTTGTACTTGTCGTGCATCTCCTGCAGGAACGGGCTGGGCTTGATGCCCCATTTCTTCTCGAGCTCGACCAGCGTGCCCGTCTTGTGCCACTCGATGCTGAGCTTCTTCAGGAACCCGCCGAAGGGTGCCTCAAGGTCGCTCAACCTTACACCCATCGCCCAGGCTTGCGGGTCCTCGCTCACCAGCGGCATCTCGTAGTCCTGCCACTTGGGATCACCCGCAGAGAGCGTCGACACGATAAGCGTATCGTCGAACAGGAATCCGACGCAGTTCCCGCCCTGGAGCGCGTTCATGGCTTCCGGCACGGCCGGAAACACGACCAAGTCCGGCCCGTAAAGCTGGCTGACGCGGCGATTGTAATAGGCGCCTTGCACCGCGCACAGTTTCCGTCCCTTGAGGTCGGCCCACTGCTTGAGCTGCGCCGATTTGGGCGCCAGCACGTTGGTGGCGCCGGCGTAGTAATTGGGCTCGATCATGCCGACGACCTTGCGGCGCTCGGGCGTGTCACCCATGGTCGCGAGGATGAGATCGATGCGGCCCTGATTGAGAAACTCCATGCGATTGGCGCCGGTGACGGGTATCAGCTCCAGCTTCACGCCCAACCGCTTGGCGACATCCTCGGCGAGATCGATCTCCATGCCGACGATCTTGCCGCTGGGATCGACGAAGCCCCAGGGCTTGTAGTCGTTCTTGACGCCGACCACGATCGTGCCGTGCTGCTTGATCTTCTCGAGCGTATCCTCCGCGCGCGCCGGCGCCGCCGACCAGCCCGCCAGAAGCACGCACGCAAGCGCCGCCCTCGTGAAAACCCCGAGCATGCCAACTCCTCCCGTTACGCCGACGCCCCGCGTCGAGGGCCCCTGCCCGGCTGCGCCCGACCGTTACCCCTCCGTTACAATCTGCGTCGGTTTGACATTCGGGACAAGCGCGAACAACAACATCGGCTCTACCGCGCCCGCGCTTGCGATTTCGGCCGTCCGTTTGCGCGGCGGCGACGAACCTGAGATCATGCCGGTCGCCGCGCATTGGCGAGCGAGACCGTGATCAAGACCGGCCGACAGCACCTCGAGAGCATCCGCGACCGCCGCACGGTCTTCCTTGACGGCCAAGCCGTCAACGACGTCACGGACCATCCGGCCTATCGCAACGCCGCGGCGACCGTGGCCCGGCTCTACGATTTCCAGGCGGAGCCCGCGAACCTCGAGCTGATGACCTTCGAGGTGCCGGGCAAGTCCATCCGCGCGAACCGCGCCTGGCAGCTGCCGCGCTCATACGAGGAGCTGGTCCAACGCCGCAAGGCGCTCTGGGCATGGTCGGAGCTTCATTGCGGCTTCATGGGCCGTTCGCCCGATCACGTGGCCTCCTGCGTCGCCGCCATGGCGATGGGCCGGGACCTGTTCGAGGAGCATGGCAAGGGGCGCGGCAATGCTATTTGGGATTATTACGAGTACGCCCGCGACAACGATCTCTACCTCGCCTACGTCATCATCGACCCGCAGGCCGACCGCTCCAAGCCCGCGGGCGAGCAGCCGGACGAGTTCCTGACCGCGGCGATCTGCGAGGAGGACAGCCAGGGCATCACGGTCAAAGGCGCCAAGATGCTCGGGACGTCCGCGATCTTCGCGAACGAGCTGCTGGTGGCCTCGCTGAGGCCTGTGCGCGAAGGAGACGCCAAATACGCCTTCACCGCGGCGGTGCCGATCGGAGCCCAGGGATTGAAGCTGCTGTCGCGGAAGTCCTACGAGGCAGCCGCCTCATCGCGATTCGATTACCCGCTCGCCTCCGTCTTCGACGAGAACGATGCCATCGTCTATTTCGACGAGGTGAAGATCCCGTGGGAGCGGGTCTTCGTGCACCGCAATCCCGCGATGTCGCAGGCGCAGTTCCACGCGACGCCCGCGCACTCCTACCAGAATTACCAGGCGCAAATCCGGCTGGCGGTGAAGCTGCGTTACCTCACCGGGCTCGCGCATCGAATTTGCGAGACGATCGGGACGGTGGATTTCCCGCAGGTCCGCGAGGCCCTGGGCTCGCTCGCCGCCAAGGCCGGTATGATCGAGGCGGCCGTCCATGCCATGGAAGCGAAGGGCGGCAGCTATGGGCCCTATTTCGTGCCGGATCGCGGGCTGCTCTATGCGGCGGGCGTGCTGGCGCAGCGGCTTTACCCGGAAGTCGTCGAGACCATCCGCGAGCTCGCCGGCGGCGGCGTCATCATGCTGCCGTCCTCGGCCCGCGATTTTGCCAATCCAGAAATCGCGGCGCTGATCGGCAAAACACAGCTCTCCGCGAACGCGGATGCCCATGGCCGCGTGAAACTCTTCAAGCTCGCGTGGGACAGCGTCGGATCGGAGTTCGCCTCGCGCCATGCGCAATACGAGATGTTCTATAGCGGTGCCAAGCATTTCACGATCGCGAACGCCTATCGGACCTATGACTGGAAGGGCGCCCTGGCGCTGGTCGACGGCCTGTTGGCGCAATACGACCTGCCGGAGGAAGCACCGGGCGAGCCGGCGCCGCGGGCGGCCCGATGAGCATGCCCACGGCAAGCCACGAGCCCGCGCCCCTGACGGTCGGCGGGACGACCGTGGCCGTGGGCGCGCGCACGCGCCTCCAGATCGACCTGATCGAGCTGGCGGACGGCGCCACCGTCAAGTTGCCGGTGGTGGTGATCAACGGCGCGCGGCGCGGCCCCCGCCTCTATCTGGGCGCCGCCATCCACGGCGACGAGGTGAACGGGGTTGCGATCCTGTCCGAGGCCTTGGCCGAGCTCGATCCCGAGACCCTCGCCGGCAGCATCATCTGCGTTCCCGTGCAGCATCCGCTGGCGTTCTACGCGGATCACCGCATTCCGTTGTCGCAATTCATGAAGTCGCCGCTCGATCAGGCGCCGATCGATGCCTGGACCTGTTTTCCGGGCGACCCCCGGGGAAATCTCGCCCAGATCGTCGCGGCGGCGCTGTTCGATCTGATCCGTCGCTGCTCCTGTGCCATCGACATCCACACGCCCACGCGCGGCGGACGCTACGTGCCGATCGCGATCTTGCCGAGCATGTCCCTCGGTGCGCCAGCCGAGCAAGCCGCATGGCTCGCCGAGCAGGCCGCCACCGGCTACGTCATGAGGACGAACATCGGCATGTATGTGAGCCCCGGCATCCTCTGCGTGGAGGCCACCAAATCTGGCGTGCCCGCCTTCACCTTCGAGATCGGCGAAGGCGGTCACCTCGAACGCGCCATGATCGACGAAGGCGCGCGCTGCGTGCGGAACGCGCTCATCGGGCTCGGCATGATCCTCGGCGAGCGCCGGCTACCGGCCACCGCGCATGTCATGCGGGAGTTCCTGGGCATTCGCGCGCGGCGGGGCGGCCTGCTGCACACGCTTCTGCCGCTGGGGTCGCAGGTGCGGCGGGGCGACACGCTCGCGCGCATCGTCGACATCTTCGGCGATACTGTCGAGACGGTGCTGGCACCCGAGCCCGGGGTCTTCGTGCGTGCCACCACGCTCTCGACCGTATCCACCGGCGAGCGCGTCGCCACGCTCGGGCTGATCTGACGTCCCGCGATGACCGCCACGGACCGGCAGCGCTTCGAATCTGAGGTGCGCAAGCGCTTCGACGCGGTCGTCGAGCTCTGTGCGGAGCTGGTCCGCATCCCCAGCGAGAACCCGCCGGGCGACACCGGCGGGATCGCGGCGCTGATCGAGAGGAAACTCTCGGCCAACCCCGCGATCGGCCTCAGGCGAATCATCGCCAAGGAGCCCGCGGTCAATCTGATCGCCAAGCTCTCGGGAGAGCGGCCGGGCCGCCGGCTGGTCCTCAACGGCCATCTCGACACGTTTCCCACTGGTAACCCCGCCGGATGGACCGTCGATCCGTTCGGCGGCGTGGTTCGAGAGGGACGCCTCTACGGCCGGGGCGCTGCGGACATGAAGGCAGGCCTGGCGGTCGCGATTTCGACCGCGCTGCTGATGGCGGAGCACCGGGACGCCTTCGCGGGCGAGCTGGTCCTAGCCTTGGTCGGCGACGAGGAGACCGGCGGCGAATGGGGCACGCGATACCTGCTGGCGAATGAGCCCGACGCGCTCGCAGATGCCATGATCAGCGGCGATGCGGGCTCGCCTGATGTCCTGCGCTTTGGCGAGAAGGGCCAGCTCTGGATCGAGGTCGAGGCGCGCGGCAAGAGCCATCACGGCGCGCACGTCCACCTGGGCGAGAACGCGATCGAGAGCCTCATGGGCGCGCTCGGCCGGCTCATCGAACTGCGCCACCTCCCCTGCCCGATCCCGGACGGAATCCGCGCGGCCATCCTCGCGGCGGGGCCGCGCTCGGAGCCCGTCTCGGGTTCCGGCGAGACCGACGCGCTCCAGAAGATCACGGTGAACATCGGCGCGATCGCGGGCGGCAGCAGCGTCAATCTCATTCCCGACCGCGCCACGGCCCGGGCCGACATCCGGTTTCCGCCGGGCCTCGCGGTCGCCGACGTCGTCGCCGAGATCCAGCGGCGGATGGGCGGACTGCCCAAGATCGTGGTTAGAGTGCTCTCGAGCTCGGAGCCGAATTGGACCGACCCCACTCACGAGATCGTGGCACGGACGACGGCGAACGCCGCCGCATATCTGGGCCGAGCGCCCGCGTGCAACATGCGGCTCGGCTTTTCCGATGCCCGGTTCTATCGGTACCAGGGGATTCCATCCGTGGTCTACGGACCGGTCCCCCACAACATGGGCGGCCCGGACGAGCATGTCGCGCTCGAGGACTTGAAGGCCGTGTACTATGTCCACGCCGTGACGGCGTTCGATTTCCTGGCGTCTTGAGAGACGGGCCCCGCCCGCGCAACTTGACAGGCCGCGGGCTGCGGCTATTGTCCGGCTGAATTCCGCTTCCCTATTGATCGCATCGGGTTATCAGCCATGGCCAAGACCAGCAGCGTCCTTATCAAGCTCGTCAGCACCGCCGACACCGGCTTCTACTACGTCACGCGCAAGAACCCGCGTACCAAGACGGAGAAGCTCGAGCTCAAGAAATACGATCCCATCGCGCGCAAGCACGTCGCCTTCAAGGAAAGCAAGATCAAGTAGCCGCCGCGGGCACACGGGCGGAGATCGCAGGGCTCCCCTCGGGGAGCCCGCTTCGTTTCAGCCCATCGCTTTGAGCGCGATGACGGGCGCGGTCATGACGCGGTTGCGGCCCATGCGCTTGGCCGAATAGAGCGCGTCATCCGCGCGCTTCAGCAGGGAGGCCGAAGTGTCGTCGCCGCCGGGCAGCGTCGCCGCGGCACCGAGGCTGATCGTCACCTGAATCCCCGCGGGCATTTCCGGCGAGACGAACGGCTCGTTCGCGACGGCAAGGCGCAGGCGCTCGGCAACCGCCTCGGCGACCGCGAGCGGCGTCTCCGGCATCACCACCACGAATTCCTCGCCGCCGTAGCGCGCCACCAGGTCGAAGGGCCGGATGTTTCGCGCGATACGCTGCGAAATCTCGCATAGCACGGCGTCGCCGCCGGGGTGGCCATAGCCATCATTGATCGATTTGAACCGGTCAATGTCGATGGCCAGGAGCGCCGGTCCCTCCGCCCCCGCCGAAGCCCTCGCCATCAGACCCTCGAGGTGCGCAGTGAGATAGCGCCGGTTGTAGAGTCCGGTGAGGCCGTCGGTGAGCGCCATCGAGAGGCTGCGCTGGTAGGTGTCGCGCAGCCGCTCCTGCAGGCGCTTGCGCCGGATTTGGGTGCGCACGCGCGCGACCAGCTCGTTGCGATCGAGCGGGCGCACCAGGTAATCCGTGGCGCCGAGGTCGAGGCCCTTGGCAAGCCGCGCGAGCTCCTCGACCTCGCCGATGAGCAGAATCGGCACGCTGCGCGTCGCCTCGGTCGCCCTGAGCTCGGCGACCAGCCGCAGCGTGTCTTCCTTCTCGGAGAGCGCGAGCACGAGGAGATCGGCGCCGGTGGAGGCCGCCGTCTCAGCTTCGGCGCTGTGCGCCGCGTGCACGACGCTGTGGGCCGAGAGCGTCTCCAGGATGCGCTGCGCGCTCAGCGGACGATCCTCGAATACGATGATGCGGGCGGGGCGCGTGTCCTCCGAGGCCTTTGCCTCGCCGTCGGCGAGCGCCGCCAAGCGGCCGTAAGTCTCCTCGCGCAGCCGCCACTCGTCGGTCATGCGTTTCAGCCGCACCAATGAGCGCACACGCGCGAACAGCGCGATGTCGCTCACGGGTTTGGTCAGGAAGTCGTCGGCGCCGGCCTCGAGCCCGCGCACGCGGTTCGCGGAGTCGGAGAGCGCGGTGATCATCACGACCGGGATGTCCGACGTGGCCGGATCGGCTTTTAGGCGCCGGCAGACTTCGAACCCGTCCATCAGCGGCATCATGATGTCGAGCAGCACGATGTCCGGCCGCTCGCTGCGCGCCTGCGCCAGCGCTGCCACGCCATCGCCGGCGGTCACCACGTGGAAATATTCGCTCGCGAGCTTAGCCTCGAGCAGCTTGACGTTGATCTCGACGTCGTCGACTACCAGGACGCGCGCTGACATGGCTCCAGCCTCACGTCAGGAACCGCTCGACCGTCTGCAGGAAATTCGCGACCGAGATCGGCTTGGCGATATAGGCCTCGCAACCGCCCTCCCGGATCTTTTCCTCGTCGCCCTTCATCGCAAAGGCGGTGACCGCGATGATCGGGATGGTCTTGAGGTCGTCATCCTCCTTGATCCATTTGGTCACCTCGAGACCGGACACCTCTGGCAGCTGGATGTCCATGAGGATCAGGTCGGGATGGTGCAGGCGCGCCAGCTTGAGCGCCTCCATCCCGTCCTTGGTCTGGAGCGTCTCATAGCCGTGCGCTTCCAGAAGATCGTGGAACAGCTTCATGTTGAGGTCATTGTCTTCGACGATAAGAACCCGCTTGGTCATCGGACGCTTGAGCCTCCAGGCTGCGGATGTGCCCGAGCGCCCCCTCGGCGCCGTGCCACATCGGTGCATTCTACACCACAACGGACCGGCAATGCTTCCTCACGGAGGGCACTATGCCCGATCCCGGATGCATGGTTAGCAAGTTTTACCTTAAGATTTAGTAACTTTCACGGCGGCTAAGCCAAATCAGAGGCCCCCAAAGTGACTGCGCGGCGGAACGGTTTGCGCATCGGCATCGACCTCGGTGGCAGCAAAATCGAGGCGGCAGCGCTCGATGGTGAAGGGCGAATCCGGTGCCGCCGGCGGGTTCCGACCCCTGCCGGCGATTATCCCGGCACCATCCAGGCGATCCGCGAGCTGGTCGAGACCGTCGAGCAGGAACTCGGCGAGCGCGGCAGCGTGGGGATCGGCATTCCCGGCGCCCTCTCTCCCCTGACGGGATTGGTCAAGAATGCCAACTCGACCTGTCTCATCGGCCATGCCTTCGACCGCGATCTGACGGCGGCGCTCGGGAGGCCTGTACGGCTCGCCAACGATGCCGATTGCTTCGCCCTCTCCGAGGCGGTGGACGGCGCCGCCGCCGGTGCCGCGACCGTCTTCGGGGGCATCCTCGGGACCGGCGTCGGCGGCGGGGTCGTGGTGCGGGGGCGCCTGCTTGCCGGCCCGAATGCCATCGCCGGCGAATGGGGCCACTCGCCGCTGCCGTGGCCGCGCGACGACGAGCGGCCGGGCGCGCTCTGCTATTGCGGCAAGCACGGTTGCGTCGAGACGTTCGTCTCGGGACCGGGCCTGGCGCGCGACCACGCCGCCGTCGCGGGCGAGGCGCTGAGCGCGATCGAGATCGCCGAGCGCGCCGAGGCCGGCGATCCCCGTGCGGAGGCGACCATGCGGCGCTACGAGGACCGGCTCGCGCGCGCGCTCGCCACGGTCATCAACCTCATCGATCCCCACGTCATCGTACTGGGCGGCGGCCTCGGGCAAATCTCGCGGCTCTATCGGCGTGTGCCGGCGCTTTGGGGGGCTTACGTGTTCTCCGACTCGGTGGCCACGCGCCTCGTTCCGCCGCGCTACGGCGACTCCAGCGGCGTGCGCGGCGCCGCGTGGCTCTGGGCGGAGGACGAGCGCCCATGACCACGCTCTGCCGGGAGTGCGGCGCGCTTGCGGCCGATCCCCCGGCCGAGCGGCGCTGCGGGGAGTGCGGATCGCCGCGCCTCGTCGAGCATCCCGAGCTCGCCGAGCTCACCCTCGCGCACATCGATTGCGATGCGTTCTATGCCACGGTCGAGAAGCGCGAGCGTCCGGAGCTTCTGCACCGGCCGGTGATCGTCGGCGGCGGACATCGCGGCGTCGTGCTCGCCTGCTGCTATGTGGCGCGCCTCCACGGTATCCGCTCGGCGATGCCCATGTTCAAGGCGCTCGAGGCCTGCCCGGACGCGGTGGTGATCCGGCCGGACATGGCGAAGTATCGCGCCGTCAGCGAGCAGGTCCGCACCCTCATGGAAGCGGTGACGCCGCAGGTGCAGCCGATCTCGATCGACGAGGCCTTCCTCGATCTCTCCGGCACCGAGCGGTTGCACCGCGGACCCGCGGCACGCACGCTGGCGCTGCTCGCGGGGCGTATCGAGCGCGAGGCCGGGATCACCGTCTCGATCGGGCTCTCCTACAACAAATTCCTGGCGAAGCTCGCGTCCGACCTCGACAAGCCCCGCGGCTTCGCCGTGGTCGGCCGCGGCGAGGCGCTCGCCTTCCTGGCACCGCGGCCCGTGAGCCTGCTCTGGGGCGTGGGCGCGGCGCTGGCGCAGCGCCTCGCCCGCGACGGCATCGCGACCATCGGCGACCTCAAGGAGCGTAGCGAGCGCGAGCTCGTCGCGCGCTATGGCGCGATCGGGCGTCGGCTCTATCGCTTCTCTCGCGGCGAGGACGAGCGCGCGGTGGTGACGGACGCGCCGACCAAGAGCATCTCGGTCGAGACCACCTTCGACCGCGACCTCGCGGCGCCCGCGGCGCTCGCCGAGGCGCTGGAGCCGCTCGCCCGCCAGCTCGCCCAGCGACTGGGCGCCCATGGGCTCGCCACGGCCGGAGTCACGCTCAAGCTCAAGACCAGCCGGTTCCGGATCATCACCCGGAGTCGCGCGCTCGCCGATCCCACCCAGCGCGCGGAGGTGCTCTATCGCGCGGCCCTGCACCTGTTGCGCGAGGCCGCCGACGGCACGCTCTATCGCCTGATCGGAATCGGCGGCGACCGGCTGGTCGACGCCCAGCGCGCCGACCCGCCGGACCTATTTGCGTCCAAAGTAGACGAGCCGCCGTCGCGCCGCTGAGCCCTCAGCAGGCCGGCTTCGAGAGCGGCTCGATCTCGTCGAGCTTCGCGCGGATGATGTAGTCGCTGTAATCGAGCGACATGTCGCCGGAGACGCCATTGTCGAAGAGGCGCATGCCGAGCTCGTAATCCGGCTCGTCCGACTTGGCATCGGCCGGAAAGAAGGCCAGGCGGACCCGCCAGGATGGCCGCTCGATCAATGGGCTCTTCAATACCTTGACCTTGTTGTCCGCGTCCTTGGGCGCCGCGCTCCCGGCTGCTGCTTTGTCGCCGTTGGCGGCGGGATCGATGCGAGGGCCGATCACGGCGGAGATCTGACTCGCGTTCTCCTCGGTGGCGCCGTCGAAGACGTAACGCGACAGGAAATTGTCGCCGGCCGCCGCCCGCTCGATCAGCAACAGCGTATGCGCGGTCGGGAAGAGCACGTTGGGCGCCAGGGTCAGGGACGCAGCGTCAGGCTTGGTGAAATCAGCCTTGCCGCCCTTGCCGGGGCCATCGAGCCGCGCCTCTCCCCGCACCTCCTCGTCGGGCTCGCCGTTCCGCAGGCGCCGCTCGTTGAAGCGGTAACGCAGGCCATCCTTCGACTCCCAGGACACCAGGGTCGAGCTCAGCTCGACCGGATCGGCGTCCTCGTAGACCAGGCGGAGACGAAACCGCTGCTGCACGGTCCAGGCATCGCAGGTCTCGCCCCACTCGTAGATCATGGCCCCGCTGGCAGCGACCACGCCGCTCCCCGCCTTGGACGATTCGAGCGAGAGGCTATAGAGCGCGCGATGCGGGGAGAT
>DATMMM010000377.1:0-16191 GCA_035569735.1 Allostellaceae bacterium
GTTGTCGCCGCAGAGCGGCACCAGCTCCCGCACTTCCGCCGGCGTGAGGCGCTGGACCTTGAAGCCCTGCTTCGCCGCCAGGCGCTCGACGCGGCGGTGGTGCTCGAACTGGGCCTCGTCGAGGGTGACGCGGACGCGGTACCGCTGGTACTCGGTCGGATAGCCCAGCAGCTCCTCCATCTGCGGCCAGAGCTTCTGCTCCTCCATGAAGAAGGGGCTGTTGGCGTGGGTGCAGCCGCCGCCGTTGCGGCCCGAGGCCTCCCAGCCGACGATGCCCTTGTCGAGGACGAGCACGTCGACGCCGTTGCGCGCGAGCCACCAGCCCGCGCTGAGGCCGGTGACGCCGCCGCCGATGATGACGACCGACGCGCCCTTGATGTCCGTCATGTCACTTCGCCGAGTCCGTGCTGGGCTCGACCGTGCCCGGCACCGCCGGCGAGACCGCGCCCATCTCCCAATAGACCGTCCACTGCGTGGGAATACCGAACCAGACATCCCAATTGTCGCGTGTCTCTTGCGTCTCGTCGTGCGGCCAGAGCGCCGAGAGCGGCAGCGGCCGCACCGGCGCGCGGTAGCTCGCGAGCGGAACCTGCTCGGGCGGTACTCCCGCGCTCATCGCCAGCAGCATCTGGATCTGCTCGCGGCAGCGCCGGCCCTGGCACGTCCCCATGCCCGCCCGCGTCAGGCGTTTCACCTGGTCGGCGTTGATCGGGCCGTCCTTGGCGAGCGCCGACACGTCGCGGCTCGGCAATTGCGAGGCGCCCCAGTTGAGATAGCGCGGCGGCCTCAGCTCCACGAGCTCGCGCCGCGTTACCTCCTCGCACTGGCACACCTGCACGTCCAAGCCGCCGACCGCGAGCTCGGCGCGAAGCCAGCGCTGCCAATGGCCGTATGTGTCGAACGATGGCGTCGCCTCGGGGAGCGGCTCGCTTCCGGTAACCGTGGCACCGAGCGCTTGCGCCGCGACTGTGCCGGCCTTTCGACCCTCCGCGATCGCGATCTCAGCATCGGCGATCTTCTGGTCGAAGACACCCGCGCAGTCTCCGACCGCCTGGACACACGGAACCGACGTGCAGCGATCGGCGTCGAGCACCGGCACGTGGCCGCCGCGGGTCGCGTCGAACGCCAGGCGGCAGCCCAGCACGTCCATGAGCTCGACCGTGGGTACCGCGCCGATCGCGCTCACCACGGTGTCGCAGGCGATCTCGCGCTCGCTCCCGGCGATGGGAGCGCCGGCTTCGTCGACGCGGACCAGCACCACGCCCTCGACCTCGCTCTGCCCCAGCACCCGCTTGACGGCATGGCCGCCGAAGAACGGCGCGCCCGCTGCCGAGAGCGGCGCAGGGAGCGAGTCTGGCCCGAGCGCATCGGGCGTGACCTCGACGATGCCGGCGACATCGAGACCCTGCTCGAGCGCGGCCCCCGCAGTCTTGAGCCCGAGCGCGCCCGAGCCAAGGATCACCAAACGCCGTCCGTCGAACGCCCTGTAGCGCTGCAGCAGGCTGAGCGCTGCCGGCGCGCCCATGACGCCCGGCTTCTCCCAGCCGGGAAAGCCGAGGCCGAGATCGCGCGCCCCGGTCGCGAGTATCAGGCGATCGAAACTCACCAGCCACGACCGCTCCTCGTCGGCAAGCCCGAGCACCGGCTTCGCCATGCCGCGGAGGCTTGGGCCGTTGACGAAGGCGCCCCAGGCGTAGACGCCGAGCTCAACATCGATGCCCAGCTCGAACGCCTCGGCGAGGCCGGGATTGGTCTCGACGATGCGCTCGACCATGCGCGCCTTGTTCTGGACCGCGGCGTTCATCCGCTGGCCGAAATGCAGCGGCACGTCGAGGCCCATCAGCGCCTGGGCCACCGGGTTCTCGTCGACCAGCAGCACCTCGACGCCCGCCTTGGCGGCGGTGATGGCGGCGGCGAGGCCCGCGGGGCCCGCGCCGACCACGGCGAGGCTCACATGCCGCTCGATCGGCATGTCGGCACCGGCGGTGGATTTGGGATCGAGACGCGCTCGCGTCATCTTGTGCTCCCGAAGGGGACTCGTGCTAAAAACCTCGCGACGTTTTACCGAGGAACCCACCATGTCGTCACGTGCCGAAATGCTGGACCTGCTCAAGTCCCGCAAAAGATTTTTCACGCTCCCGCAGCGCTTCTACAGCGATCCCGCCTTTTACGAGTTCGATCTCGAGCTGATCTTTCAGCGGCAGTGGATCTTCGCGGGCGCGGTCTGCGAAGTCGCGAGCCCCGGGCAATACTTCACCCTGACCATCGGCCGGACCCCGATCATCGTGCTGCGCGACCGCGCGGGCGAGATCCGCGCCTTCTTCAATACCTGCCGGCACCGCGGCTTCAAGATCTGCGACGCCGAGCGCGGCAAGGCCCTGAGCCTCGCCTGCCCCTATCACCAGTGGACCTACGACCTCTCGGGCAAGCTGCTCTATGCCGGCCGCATGCACGAGGATTTCGATCCCAGCGGCATCGCGCTCAAGCCCATCCATGTCCAGACGGTGGAAGGCACGATCTTCATCTGCCTTGCCGAGACGGCGCCGGATTTCGAGCCCTATCGGGCGGCGCTCGCGCCCTATCTTAAGCCGCAAAATCTCGCCAACGCGAAGCTCGCGCATGAGGTGTCGCTGGTCGAGAAGGCGAACTGGAAGCTCGTGATGGAGAACTCGCGCGAGTGCTATCACTGCGGCGCGCGGCATCCCGAGCTGATGCGGACCTTCCTCGACTACTACAACGCGCGCGATCCCGAGAACGACCCGGTCATCGGGCCGTTCTGGGCGAAGGTCCGCGCGGCGGGCCTGCATTGCGGCATGGTCAACCACCACGATTTCCGCATCAACCGCCTGCCGTTCACCGAGGGCGCCATATCCATCACCATGGACGGCAAGCCCGCGGTCACGCGGCTGCTCGGGGACATCCCGCATGGCGACATCGGCTCGGTGCGCTGGGTGCACTATCCCAGCACGTTCTGCCACGTGCTCGGCGACTACGCCGTGCTGATCCGCATGCTTCCGCTCGGGCCCATGGAGACGCAATTCACCGCGAAATGGTTGGTCGCGCGCGAGGCCGAGGAAGGCCGCGACTACGACCTCAAGCGACTGACCGAGGTCTGGGACGAGACCAACCGGCAGGATATCGCCTTGGTCGAGCGCAACCAGATCGGCGTCAACTCGCTCGGCTACGAGCCGGGACCCTACTCCCACCTCACCGAAGGCGGCGTGATCAACTTCGTCGAGTGGTATTGCCACACGATCGAGCGCGAGCTTGGCGAAAAGCAGGCACCCCCGCCGATGCTCGTCGCCGTCGCGAGCTAGCCCGCTCAAGCCTTTGCGGAGTTTCCCCCGTGATCGTCACTGAATTCCCGCGGCGCGTCCGCGAGATCGAGAACATATTCATTCCGCTCTCCGACGGCTGTCGGCTCGCCGCGCGGATTTTCTTGCCCGAGGACGCCGAGGCGGACCCCGTTCCGGCGATCCTGGAGTTCCTGCCCTATCGCAAGCGCGACGGCACCGCCGAGCGCGACGCCCTCACGCATCCCTATTTCGCGGGCTACGGCTATGCCGGCGTGCGCGTGGACATGCGCGGCAGCGGCGAGTCCGATGGCTTGCTCGAGGACGAATACATCAAGCAGGAGCAGGACGACTGCCTCGAGGTGATCGCCTGGCTCGCCAAGCAGAGCTGGTGTACCGGCGCCGTCGGCATGATGGGGATCTCCTGGGGCGGCTTCAACGGGCTGCAGGTGGCCGCGCGGCGCCCACCCGCGCTCAAGGCGGTGATCACGATCTGCTCGACCGACGACCGCTACGCCGACGACATCCACTACATGGGCGGCGCGCTGCTCAACGCCAATCTCGGTTGGGCCTCGACCATGTTCGCCTATATGTCGCGGCCACCCGATCCCGCGCTGGTGGGCGAGCACTGGCGCGAGCTCTGGCTCTCGCGGCTCCGTCAGACGCCGCTGCTGGTGGAGAAATGGCTGCGCCACCAGCGCCGCGACGCCTACTGGAAGCACGCGTCGGTCTGCGAGGATTTGGGCCGGATCGCCTGCCCGGTCTATGCGATCGGCGGCTGGGCCGACGGCTATACGAACGCGATCCCGCGCCTGCTCGCCGGCCTCAAGGTGCCGTGCAAGGGGCTGATCGGGCCCTGGGCGCATAAATATCCGCATTTCGCGCAGCCGGGTCCGGCGGCCGGATTCCTGCAGGACGCGCTACGCTGGTGGGACAAGTGGCTCAAGGGCGTCGAGACCGGCATCATGGATGAGCCGCAGCTGCGCGCCTGGATCCTCGACAGCGTTCGGCCGCAGACCTGGTACGCCGAGCGGCCGGGACGGTGGGTCGCGGAGAGCGCTTGGCCGGCGCCCGGGATCAGGCAGCATCGGCTTTTCCTGATGGACCGGAACCTCGCCGAGCGTGCCGGACCCGAGCGGCCGTTGTTGCTGTCCTCGCCCGAGAGCACCGGCGGCCATGCCGGCACCTGGTGCCCGCACGGGCTTGCACCCGATGAGCCCGGCGATCAACGCGAAGAGGACGCGAAATCCCTGGTCTTCGATACCGAGCCGCTCACGGCGCGTCTCGATATTCTCGGCGCCCCTGTCGTCGAGCTCGAGGTCTCCGCCGACCGGCCGGAGGCCAAGCTCGCCGTCCGCCTGTGCGACGTGCATCCCGACGGCGCCTCGACCCGGGTCAGCTACGGCATTCTCAACCTCACGCACCGCGAGAGCCACGAGCACCCGACGCCGCTCGAGCCGGGCCGGCGCTACAAGGTCCGCATCCAGCTGAACGACATCGGCTACGCCTTCCCGCCGGGTCATCGCGTGCGGGTCGCGGTATCGAACACCTATTGGCCGATCACCTGGCCGACGCGCGAGCGCGCCGCCATCATGCTCTTCAGCGGCGTCTCGTCGATCCTGCTGCCGGTGCGGGCGCCGAAACCCGCGGACGACGCCTTGGCGCGGCTGCCGCCAGTGCAGTCCGCGCAACCGGAACGGCGCACGACGCTGCGCGCCGGGCGCACCGAGCGGCTGATCGAGCGGGATATCGCGACCGGCGAAACCGTCCATCGCCTGGTGGACGACAGCGGCGACGTCAGGATCGACGCGCATGGGCTGGAGGTCGGCACCGTCAAGATCTCGGAATACCGCATCCGGGACGAGGATCCCCTGAGCGCGGTCGCCGAGGCCCGCTGGACGCAGACGGTCGGACGCGGCGCGTGGCGAACCCGGACCGAGACCTGGACCCGGATGACCGCAACCCCTGACGCGTTCCTGATCCACGCCACCCTCGATGCCTACGAGGGCGACACCAGGGTCTGGAGCCAGAACTGGGACTGTGCAGTGCCGCGCGATCTGGTGTAACGTTTTTCTCGAAATAAAATCGCGGCCCAAGCCGCCTCTGCCGCGGCACGGTCGCTCGTTCCGGGAGGAGAGAAAAGCCATGCGCCGTCTGCATCTAACGCGCCGACAGGTCATCGAGGGCAGCGTGGGTCTCTGGGTCGCCGCGGCGCTCTCGCCGCGTGTCGTCTGGGCGGAAGGAACCACCGTCCTGCGCGTGCGCTCCTATGGCGACATCCAGGATTTCGATCCGGCCTTCAGCAAGGCTGCGCCCGACGGCGACGTCGCGCGCTGCGTCTTTCGTCAGCTGATCGGCTACAAGAACAGCACGTCCTGGGAATGGACGCCCGATGCCGCCGAGAAGATCGAGCAGGTCGATCCCAAGACGGTGGCCTTCACGCTGAAACCCGGGATCAAATGGACCAACGGCTTCGGCGAGATGACGGCCGACGACGTGAAATACTCCTTCGAGCGTATCGCCGATCCCGCGACCAAGTCGCCTTACAAAGGCGACTGGGCAACGCTCGATAAGGTCGAGGTCACCGGGCCGCTCTCCGGCGTGATCCACCTCAAGGAGCCGTTCGCGCCCCTCTGGCTGTCGACGCTGCCCTGGAACGCCGGATTGATCCTCTGCAAGAAGGCGATGGAGGCCTCCGGCAACCGCTTCACGACCAGCCCGCCCGCGACCTGCGGCGCTTATCTCCTCAAGGAGTGGCAGCCAAAGCAGGAGACCATCCTGGTCCGCAACCCCGACTACAACGGCCCGCGCCCGGCCTATGACGAGATCCGGATTCGACCGATCGAGGACGAGAAGACCGCCGAGATCGGCTTTGCCGCCAAGGAGCTCGATTTCACCGGGACCAGCGTGAGCTCGTTGCCGAAGCTCAAGAAGGAGCCGCCCGCCGGCGGCAAACTCACGATCCGCCCCTCGCTCGCTTACGTCTGGCTCGGCATGAATGTCGACGTGCCGCCGTTCAACGACGTTCGGCTGCGCAAGGCCGTGCAGAAGGCGGTCGATGTCGACGCCATCCTGCAGGCCGCTTACTTCGGCGCCGCCGAGCGCGCCACCGGCATCATCGCGCCGGGGCTGCTCGGGCATCGCGACATCACGCTGCCGCCACGGGACCTCGAGGGCGCCAAGAAACTGATGGCCGAGGCCGGCAAGTCCGGCGGCGGCGTCAAGGCGACGCTGGCGATCCTGAACAAGACCGAGCGGCTGACCGCCGCGCAGGTGATCCAGGCCAATCTCGCGGAGATCGGCATCGAGGTGCAGATCGACGCGCACGACAGCGGCACCTTCTGGAGCCTCGGCGACCAGTCGAAGGGCGATCAGTGGAAGCAGCTCCACATGGTGCTGCAGCGCTACACCATGGCGCCCGATCCGAGCTGGGCGGTGGCGTGGTTCCTGCCCTCGCAGATCGGCGTCTGGAACTGGGAGCGCTGGAACAGCCCCGAGTTCGACGAACTCAACACGAAGGCGCTGGTCGAGACCGATCAGAAAAAACGTGGCGAGATGTATGTGCGCATGCAGGACCTGATGGAGGAATCGGGCGCCTATGTGTTCCTCACACACGAGGTCGCCGGCGTGATCTATCGCGATAGCGTCGCCCCCGCGCTGATGCCTGATGGACGCGTGATCCTGCCGGGATTCGCGCCCAAGGCCTGAGGCGCGCCGCCATGCCGCTCGCCCAGACGGAGTGATGCTGCTCTTCGCGCTGCGCCGGACCGCCCTCGCCTGCGCCATCATCTTCTGCGCGATCGCGCTGCTCTTCGGCATGATCTATCTCGTGCCGGGCGACCCCGCGAGCGTGGCGCTGGGGCCGCTCGCCACGCCCGAGATCAAGGCCGCCTTCCACGCGCAAATGGGCCTCGATAAGCCCATCGTAACGCAGTTCCTCATCTTCCTGAGCCACGTCTTCACCGGCGATCTCGGCATCGACCTGTTCTCGAACCGGCGGGTCACCGACATCGTGTTCGAGGCGCTGCCGTACACGATTGCGCTCGCGGCCTGCGGTATCGGCTGGGCGATCGCGTTGGGCGTGCCGCTCGGCTGCTGGTCGGCGATCCGGCGCGACACCTGGCTCGACCGGATCATCGGCGTGCTCGCGGTGGCGGCGATCGCGGTGCCGTCTTTCGTGGTCGCGCTCTACGCGCTCCTGCTGTTCGCGGTGGAGCTCAACTGGCTGCCGGCGATCGGCGCCGGCGCCCGCGGAAACCTCGGCGACCAGCTCGCGCATCTGGTGCTGCCGTCCTTCGCGATCGGGCTCGGGTGGGTCGGATATCTCGCCCGGCTCGTGCGCGCCTCCATGCTCGAAGTGCTCGGCGAGACCCACATTCGCACCGCGCGCGCCTATGGGCTGCCCGAGCGCCGCATCGTGTTCCGCTACGCCTTGCCGCTGGCGGTGCTGCCGACCGTCGCCTTGCTGGGCGTCGGCATCGGCAATCTGCTCTCGGGCGCCGTCTTTGCCGAGCTGGTCTTCGCGCGGCCCGGCGCCGGCAAGCTGGTCTTCGATGCCGTGGTCACCCGAAACTTTCCGGTGGTGAGCGGCGCGTTGCTGGTCACCACCGCGCTCTTCACGCTCTGCACGCTCGCCGCCGATCTGCTGATCGCCTGGCTCGATCCCCGTGTCCGCGCCAACCTTTGAGGCCGCAGCCGCGGCGCCCGCGCGCCGCTCGGCGCTCGGCCACCTGTTGGCGGACCCGCTGGGCCGCTTCGGCCTGGTCTTGGTGCTTTTGATCCTGCTCACGGCGATCTTTGCGAGCGTCATCGCGCCCTACAGCCCCTCGGCGATCGCCATCCCGGAGCGGCTGCAACCGCCCTCGCTCGCGCATCTCTTCGGCACCGATCAGCTCGGCCGCGACGTGTTCTCGCGCGTGGTGCTGGGCGCGCGCATCGCACTCGAGGTGGCGATGGTCGCGATCACCCTCGCCCTCGCGCTGGGCGGCGCCCTCGGTCTCGCCGCGGGTTACGGACCCCGTTGGCTCGACGGCATTCTCGTGCTCGTCTTCGATACCATCCGCTCTTTTCCAACCATCATGTTCGCGCTCGCGCTGGTCACGCTGATCGGACCGAGCCTCGAGACCGTGATCGTGATCGTGGTGGTGACCTTCGCGCCGAGCTACGCCCGGATCGTGCGTGCGCAGACGCAGGCGCTGAAGCATGCCGAGTTCATCCTGGCCGAGCGCTCGCTCGGCGCCGGCGCCCTGCGCATCCTGGCCGTTCATGTCGTGCCGAATATCGTCGGGCCCCTGTTCATCCTGGCGAGCATGGACGTTCCCGTCGTGATCACCATCGAAGCCGGCCTGAGCTTCTTGGGATTCGGCGTGCGGCCGCCGACGCCGAGCTGGGGTACCGTGCTCAATGACGGCTACGCCTTCATCGGCAACACGCCCTGGATCATCCTGGCGGGCGGATTGCCGCTGGTGCTCTCCACGCTCGGGTTCACCTTCCTTGGCGAGGCGCTGCGCGACGCGATCGACCCGCGGCTGCGCAAGGAGATCTGAGGTGGCGCTCCTCGAGATCGACGGCCTCTCGGTGGATTTCGCGGGATCCCAGCGGCCGATCCACGCGCTCCGCGATATCAGCTTCGCAATCGAGCGCGGCCGGATCGTGGGCCTGGTCGGCGAGAGCGGCTCGGGCAAGTCGACCTTGAGTCTCGCCATCCTGCGCCTGCTGGCGCCCTCCGCCCGGATCGCCGCGGGCACGATCCGCTTCGACGGCATGGACCTGTTCGCGCTCGCGGCCGAGGATTTGCGCGCGTTGCGCGGCGAGCGCATCGCCATGGTGTTCCAAGACCCCATGAGCACGCTCAACCCCGTGCTGTCGGTGGGCGCGCAGATGATCGACGTGCAGTTCCGCCGCGCCGAGCTCTCGCGCACCCAAAAAAGAGCGCGCGCGCTCGCTCTACTGAAGCGGGTCGGCATTCCCGATCCCGAGCGGCGGATCGACGATTATCCCCACCAATTCTCCGGCGGCATGCGCCAGCGCATCTCCATTGCGATGGCGCTGATGAGCCGGCCGGACCTGCTGATCGCCGACGAGCCCACGACCGCGCTCGACGTGACGCTCGAGGCGCAGATCCTGGACCTCCTACGCGATCTCCGGCGGGACTTCGCCGGCGCGATCCTGCTGGTCTCCCACCACCTCGGTGTGGTGGCGGAGATCTGCGACGAGGTGGTGGTGCTCTATGCCGGCGAGCTGGTCGAGCAGGCGCCGGTCCGCGAGCTGTTCGCCAACCCGCGCCACCCCTATACGCGCGCGCTCCTCGACTGCGACCCTGGCCGGCTGGCGGCGGATGCGCCGAGCTTCCCGACTATTCCGGGCCGGCTGCCGGATCTCGGCGCGCCGCGCACGCAGTGTATTTTCGCGGCGCGCTGTCCGCTTGCCTTCGAGCGCTGCCGGGCGGAGGCGCCCGCGATGACCACGGTGGCACCCGGTCATCGTGCCAGCTGTCATCTTCTCGGTGGCTGAGCTTCTGGAAGTCGAGCGGCTGCGCGTTCGCTTCCGCGCGGTGAAGCCGCTCAACGCCTGGCTCGCCGGCATTCGCGATCCCATGATCGATGCCGTCGCCGATGTCTCCCTGAGCATCGGCGAGGGCGGCACCTTCGGGTTGGTGGGCGAGAGCGGGTCGGGAAAGACCACGCTCGGCCGAGCCATCATGGGGCTGGTGCCGGTGGAGAGCGGCGACATCCGCCTCGCGGGCGCCGCTCTCCCACGGCGCGGCGGGCGAGCGCTCAAGGCCTGGCGCCATCAGGTCGGCATGACGTTCCAGGACCCGACTGGCTCGCTGAGCCCGCGCCTTACGGTGCGCGCACTCATCACGGAGCCTTTCCGCATTCACGGGCTGACCCGTCGAGAGCTCGGAGCTGAGGCACGCCGGCTCGTCTCGCTGGTCGGCCTCGCCGAGGATTTCCTCGATCGCTATCCGCACGAGCTCAGCGGCGGTCAGGCGCGGCGCGTCGGCATCGCGCGCGCGCTGGCACTCGATCCGCGGCTGCTGATCGCCGACGAGCCCACAGCGGGGCTCGACGTCTCCGTGCAAGGCGAGGTGCTGAACCTGCTCGCGCGGCTGCGCCAAGAGCTCGGCATCGCACTCCTGCTGATCACTCACAATCTGGCCGCGGTGCGCCTCAGCGCCGAGCGGCTGGGTGTCATGTACATGGGGCGGCTGGTGGAGACCGGCCCCACGGCGGCCGTCTTTCGCCGGGCGGCGCATCCTTATACGGCCGCACTCCTCGCGGCGATTCCGGTCGCCGATCCGACCCGCCACCGGGAGCGCGCGATCGCCGGCGAGGTGCCGAGCCTGCTCCGCCGCCCGCCCGGCTGCGAGTTCCACACGCGCTGCCCCCATGCCGAGCCGCGCTGCCGCGCGGAAGCGCCCGCCGCACGGGAGATCGCACCCGGCCATGTCGCGCGCTGCCACTTTCCGCTAGCGTGATGGCTCGATGCCTTCACGCAAGCCCGACAAAGGGAGCCTCCCGCATGAAGTCTCGCCACATCGCGATCGTCGCCGCGATCGGTTGCGCCGTTTGGGCGGGCGCTGCCGCTGCTCAGGACGCGGCGCAACTAGACGCGACGCTGCGCTTCAACGGCGCCACGCTCAAGCTCACGAAGATTTTGGTGCTCCAGAACGGCAACGAGGAGGGGCTGGCGGACGGGTCACGGCTGCGGATCTTCCTCTCCGACGGTGATATACCGCTCGCCGCCGCGGGTGCCGCTGGCATCTTGCGAGCCAAGGCCTATGCACGCGAGGCCGGCGTCAACGGCGTGGTGATCCTCGCCGACCCGGCGGGAAAATCGGGCGCTGCCGAGGCCTCGCTGCTCAACGCGCCCGGCATGCAGCCCAGCAGCTTCGCATCGGTCACCAGCTCCAACGCCATCACCGCGCTCAAGGTGACGGCAAGCCGGGCCTCAGGCTCGATCTCGATCGACGATGCGCCGGTGGAGCTCAAGGCCAAGTTCGATGCGCCCCTCACCGCCGACCCCGTCACCAGCGACCTCAAGGGCAAGGCCGCGCTCAGCAGCGCGCCGGTACAGGCGCTCATCGGCTTCCGCGAGGCGCTCAGGAAGGGCGACGTCGCGGGGATCGCAAAGTATGCGACGGCCGCGCGCCAGAAGGAGATCAGCGCATTCCGCGCCAGATCCGGAGAGGCGGCGTTCCAGGAAGCGCTCAAGCAGGCGCCGGACGGCGCGTCGGTGACCAAAACCATCAAGCGGCTGGTGGTCCGGGGGACAACCGCATCCGTCGTGCTGGAGGGCGGCGAAGTTGCCGAGCTGGTCCAGGAAGGCGGCGCCTGGAAAGTCGATTGAACGGCGCAAACCGCCGAAGACGCGACACCGCGCCGAGCGGCCTTAGGGCCGCTCGCGCGCCGTCGAGAAATGGACTCGGTTAGTCGACTTTCAGGAAGATCCGGTGGTCGTATTCCCAATGCTGGGTAAAGGTGCGCCGGATCTGATCGTAAACCTGCACAGGCTCGACCCGCTCTATGGTGATGGGCGCCGCAGTGGGCGCAGCGGGTTCTATGGTGCCGAATGTGTAGATCAGGTGATCGATGACACTGCTATCCTCAAGGGATTGCTTGTCCTCAGCGGGGAACGAATCCAGCTGGTCCATCACGTCTCCCCAATCCTATTCTTGCACAATGCTCGGCACCCACGGGAGCAAGCTTTGGTCCGAGCGTCTGTGGCTATTAAAGTGCGACAAAATGGTAAATGTCAAAGGCCATTGGCTGATTTTTTGCGGCGCTTTGTGGCATTTTCGTGGATAGGAGTGTGACAGCTCAAAGTCTTGTGGTGACTCGACCAAATGTAGCTATGGCTTGAAGGCGTAGAGCCGACCATCGGCAGCAATAAAGAGGCGACCATCGCTGGCGAGGATCGTGACGAAATGCCTCAGCCCGGTCATGGCATCGCCGGAGCCCCCGCCCGAGAATACCGGAGCACCGGTGTCTGCGCGGAACCCATGCAGCCGGTTGTCGCCCTCGGCTCCGACCATCCAGAAGATCGGGTTCGAGTTGTCGTCGTCGGTGGTGACGATCGGCGCGCCGCGCCCGTAGACGGCGCCGCACCAGGCGGCCGAGACCTTAGGCGCGGGATGCGCGTCGATCTTGAGCACGGTGAGGCCGCCGTTCGAGACCCCATTGGGACAGCGGGCGCCGGAACCCTCGAACGCGACATAGGATCCGTTCTGCGTCGGCAATACCGCGGGCGCGGTGCGGATCGCGTTCCGCGACACGCGCGCGACGTCGCGGGCGCCGCCGATGCCGCCGAGATTCATGCGGTCCAGAAGATAGGCCTTGCCGTCCTTGCCAAGCGCCAGCAGGAGCGCAGTCTTGCCGTCTGCATCGCTGACATCGAGCGGCAGCGCGCCGACGCCGCCGAGATCGGCGTCGACGCTGTCGAGCGCCTTCCAATCGGTCGGCGCGAAGAAATCCCGCGGATCCTGCGACGTCTTGAGATCGAGACCGAGGCGAATGACCGCCTCGCCATCCGCCCATTCCGCCGCGCCTTCGGTATTTCCGGTGGCAACGAACAGCGAGCGTCCGTCATAGCTGATGCCGCCGGGCGCCCAGACCCCGCCGCCAAAGCCGCGGGTCCCCCAGGCAAAGACGGAGCGGGGATCGTTGAGATCGATGCCCACGACCCAGCCATGATATTGCCCGCAATCGCCGAAGTGTCCGCCGTAGGGGATGTAAAGCTTGTTCTCGGCGATCAGCAGGGCGCCGCGCTGATTTTGGAAGCGCGGCGCAAACGCGAGCCCGCGCGCCCGCAGCGCCTCCGAGACGTTCACGGGAAATCCAGGCAGGACGGCGCCGGCGCCCACGGACAAGCCGAAGATCAGGTGTTGCGCGGATCCATCCTGGGCCTGGACCATGGCGTCGAGATAGATCGCGTCCTTGATCGGATCGATCGCCGGCGTTCCCGTGATACCGAGCGGGCTGATGTTGCCGCACGGCAAGGCGGAGCGCGGCACCGGCGCGCCCAAGGATTTTTTCCAGGCGACTTTTCCGTTGCGGGCATCGAGCCCGTAGACGGTGTTGTCCTCCGTCGCGACGATCACCAGCTTCCGGTTTGTTTGCCGGAAATGCCAGAACAGAGGCTGCGCATAGATGTGCCCCTCGACCCGGCCGTCGAAATCCGTATCGAGATGCATGCCGGCCGCGCGCTCCCAGGTGAGGCGCGGCATCACGTAGAGGCCGCCGCGGGTCGCGTCGTTGTGATAGCTCAGGACCGACTGGGCATCGCCGGAGCCAATAAGCAGAAGCATGGCGCCAAACCCTGCAGCGAGCCCAAGCGTGCGGCGGAGATGTCGCATGTGTCTTCTCTCTTGGCTTAGCGGGAGGAACGCTAGGGGCTCGGCGGGGCGGTCTCGGCCGGCGACAAGCTCTCACGGATCTGATCATGGCTCGGAAGATCGGCCGCCGTCCAGCCGCCGCCCAACGCCTCGATCAGCACCACGCTCGCGGCGAGCCGGCTCTGAAGGATGGCGAGCGCGGTCTCCCTGTTGCCGAGCGATACGGTCTGCGCGGTGACGACGTTGGTGTAGGCGACGGTTCCCGCGGTGTACTGATTGAGGATCAGGCGCTCCGCCTCCTCCGACGCTTTCACCGCGCGATCCTGTACCTGGGCTTGCTGCTCGAGGATGCGCAGCGACGCGAGCTCGTCCTCGACCTGCTGGAATGCCGCCAGCACGGTCTGCCGATAATTGGCGATCGTCTGGTCATAGAACGCGCGCGCCGCCGCGACTTGCGCCGAGCGCAAGCCCGCGTCGAACACGGTCTCGGCGAGCTGCGGGCCCACCGACCACACCGCGTTCGAGGCCCGGAACAGGGTCTCTATCGCGGAGCCCACGAAGCCGTAGGAGGCGGAGAGCGTGATCGCGGGATAATAGGCGGCGATCGCAACGCCGATTTGCGCATTCGCCGAGGCGGCCGAGCGCTCGGCCGCGGCGATATCGGGCCGGCGCTCCAGCAGCGTCGAGGGGACGCCCGGCGGGACGACGGGCACGCCAAACTCCAACGGCGTCGGCGCGATGGAGAGCTCGGCGGGGGGCTTGCCGATCAGCACGGCGATGGCGTGCTCGAGCTGAGCTCGTTGCACGCCGACATTGATCGCCTGCGCCTCCACGCCTTCGACTTGCGCTTCCGCCTGCGCCACGTCCGAGCGCGCGGCGGTGCCCTGGTTATACCGGTTGCGAGTAATCTGCAGCGACTTCGTGTCGGCATCCACGGTCGCGTCGAGCAAGCGCTTCAGCTCGTCGCTGATCCTGAGGGCGAGATAGTCGGCGGCCAGCGCCGATTGCGCGGAGAGCCGCGCGGCCGCGAGATCGGCGGCGCTCACCTCGGCGCTCGCGTAGCTCGCCTCGACCGTGCGCCGGATCCGGCCCCAGACGTCGATTTCCCAGCTCAGGTTGCCGGTGGCAGTGAACTGGCTCGTGATGGTGGAGCGGCCGGTTGGGCTGTGGCCGCCGCCGGCGCCGGACCGCGTGGCCGAGGCGTCGACGGCGACGGTCGGGAAGAACGCCGAGCGGGCCTCCTGGACCAGGGCGCTCGCCTGCCGGAAGGCGGCCTCGGATGCCTTGAGGGTCTGGTTCGATATGTCGATCTGCTTCTCGAGATCATCGAGCAGCGGGTCCCCATAGATGGTCCACCAGGCGGTGCCACTGGCGGCATCCCGAGGCTCGCTCGGTTTCCAGCCGTCGATTTCCTTGTAGGCCGCCGGCGTGGGCGCCGTCGGCCGCACGTAGTCGGGCCCCACCTCGCAGGCCGCGAGCGAGCCCAGCGCCAACGCGGGCGCAATCCACCGCAACCGTGCGTCCATCATTCGCCGCCTTGCATCGGCGCCGCGACGTCCGGAGCGCTGCGGCGCCAGAGCCCCTGGCACCAGAGCCGGAACCGGTCGAGGTAGAGGTAGATCACGGGGGTCGTATAGAGCGTCAGGACCTGGCTCACCAGCAGCCCGCCGACGATGGAGATGCCGAGGGGACGGCGGAGCTCGCCGCCTTCGCCGGCGCCGATCGCGAGCGGCACGGCGCCCAGGAGCGCCGCCATGGTGGTCATCATGATCGGGCGGAATCGCAGCAGACAGGCTTGATAGATCGCATCGCGGGACGTCAGGTTCTGGTTGCGCTCGGCATCGATGGCGAAGTCGATCATCATGATGGCGTTTTTCTTGACGATGCCGATCAGCAGGATGACGCCGATCAGCGCGATGATATCGAACTCCGAGTTGAACGCCATCAGCGCCAGGATGGCGCCGACACCCGCCGACGGCAGCGTCGACAGGATCGTGAGGGGATGCACGTAGCTCTCGTAGAGGATGCCCAGCACGATGTAAACCGCGGCGATCGCGGCGATGACCAAGTAAGGCTCGTTGACGAGCGACTGCTGAAACGCGCGCGCCGTGCCCTGGTACGTCCCGTGGATGCTGCTGGGCACGCCGATCCGCGCCATCGCCGCGTCGATGGCGGCGACCGCGTCGCTGAGCGACTTACCCGGCGCCAGATTGAAGGAGATCGTGCTGGCGACGAACAGGCCCTGATGACTGACCGCCAGCGGTGTCTTGCCGGGCTCGTAGCGCGCGAAGGCGGCAAGCGGCACCATGGTCTCACGGGACGAGCTCACAGCGGCACCGGTGGAGACGCTGCCGTGTCCGACTGCCGCGAGCTGGTTGTTCGCGAGATTGCGCGCGGTGTCCTGCGCGATGGCGGCGGCGGACGAGGACTGTTTGGGCCCGGCCACGGTGCCCGCCACCGCATTTGACTGCTGCACGCCACCCACGGATCCGCCGGCCGTGCTGACGTATAGGTCGTTGAGAGTCTCCGGGTTCTGCCAGAACTCGGGCGCCACCTCCATGA
>DATMMM010000378.1:0-13932 GCA_035569735.1 Allostellaceae bacterium
CAACCTCCAGCCGCCCCCGGGCCTCAAGGCCAACTGCTTTCAGGGCCCCTTCGCCAAGGTGCTGGGGCAATACGACTGCAGGTTATCCGACGGCACATTCGGATTTCTGCCCGATGGGGCCGACCCCCGTTTCTATGTACGAGTGCGGTATCCGAAGAGGGCCGGGAAGGTTTGCGCCACGATTCCCTTCAACAATCCCGTCGGCGCCATGCAGCATGTGCACAAGTTCGTCGAGAACGACGCGACCAACTGGTCCGACATGCAGCCTGTGGGCAGCGACATCAATGTCATGTTCTTCGATGCCAAGAATCAGAAGCGCGACGGCAAGTGCTTCGCGTTCATAAAGCTGGGACCGATGGCGGGATACTCGGGCAAGGGCCATTTGTTCACGATGCGCGGATTCTTCTGCAAGGCGCCGGGTCAGGCGCTCGATGCAGCCATGGCCGCGGCGATGGTAAATGCGGTCCAGCTGAAAATGTGAGGGCGGATGGACCCTCCGAGGCCCTAATCCTCGAGGCCGCGCATGAGCCGGTCGAGCGCGTCGGGATCGCGGGCGGCCAGCACGCGGCGGGCGATCTCCAGCGAGAAGCCGGCGCGGGCGAGCGCCGCGAGGTCCTTCTGGCGAAAATCGCGCCGCGTCCCCGCGGCGCGATAGGGCCCGAGACGTCGCCGGCGCGCGAGCACGCAGGCGGCGGCGAGTTCGCTCGTGTCGCCGTCGGTGTCGATCGCCCCGAGCGCCTCCTCCACGAAGCCGCGCTCGAGGCCCTTGGCGGCGAGGCGCTGGCGGATGCCGCGGCCTGAATTCCCACGGCGCCGCAGGCTTTGCGCCTGTGCCTCGGCGAAGCGGCGGTCGTCGAGTATCCCCGACGCAAGCAGCCGCGCGATCAGCGTCTCGATGTGAGGGCGCGCGGCGTCGGCCTCCGCTCGATCGACGCCCAGCATCTCCGCGCGCTTGATCCGGCGCAGCAATACGCGGCGGAGCTGCCCGCTCGAGGCGGCAAACCGCTCGAGATAGGAGAGCGCCGATATCTCCAGCGCGGACTCGTCGATCGCCGGCGGGCGGCGCGGAGGGCGAGGCGGCATGGCGCGCCATCGTTATGCGCCCGCGGCCGCCTTGGCAACCAACGAGCCGCTGCTGGAGGCGGCGAGTCCTGGGTCGGAAGACGCAGGATCGGCTTTCAGCCGGCTCAAATCGGGTCTCGATTGGCTCTCGCCCAAAGAACCACTGATTGATTTCATTGATCAAATCGGCTTTCTTTTGCGACGCCGCCCCGTCGCCCGACATCCCCATGCTGGTGCGCGCGCTTCCGCGCATTCAATCGGTTCGCCGCAGTCTGCCGCTCGCTCGCCATCTCCGGTCCTCCGTCGATCGACATCTGACCATCGGAGCGTTCAGCTGCGCTGAACAAAATGTCCTTCGACACGCTCGCTCCGCGAGCGATCCTTCTTTGGGCAGTGGCGGCCTTGCTCCCGTGCCGATGCGCCGCCTATGCTCCGCGCCCCATGTCCCAAGCTCCGCCGTTTCTCGTCGGTCCGCCGCGCCTACGCTCGTTCGGCGCCGTCAATTGGATCGGTCTCTGGACCCTGTACGTGAAGGAGGTCCGCCGGTTCTTGAAGGTCGTCATGCAAACGGTGGCGGCGCCCGTGGTGAGCACGCTCTTGTTCCTGGCGATCTTCCTGCTTGCCTTGGGCGGCGGCGGGCGGCAGATCGCGGGCATCCCCTATGTCGAGTTCCTGGTGCCCGGCCTCATCATGATGGCGATCACGCAGAACGCGTTCGCGAACACCTCCTCCTCGCTCGTGATCGGCAAGATGCAGGGCAACATCATCGACCTCCTGACGCCGCCGCTGAGTCCCGCGGAGCTCACGCTCGGCCTGGCGTTCGGCGGCGTCACGCGGGGCGCGGTGGTGGGCCTCGCCGTCGGCCTGGTCCTGACGCCGATCGCGGCGATCCCTGTGAGCTCGCTGGCGGCCATTCTGTTCTTTGGCGTCGCGGCATCGCTGATGATGTCGCTGCTCGGCATCATCGCGGGGCTCTGGGCCGACAAGTTCGATCACATCGCGACCATCACCAACTTCGTGGTGACCCCGCTCACGTTTCTCTCCGGCACGTTCTATTCGGTCGAGCAGCTCCCGCCATCCTGGCGCCTGGTCGCGCACTGGGATCCGTTCTTCTACATGATCGACGGTTTCCGCTACGGCTTCACGGGCGCGGCGGAGGGGTCGGTCGCCGGTGGCGCCGCGCTGATGGCGGCGCTCGATCTCCTATTGCTGGCTTGGTGTCATCGCCTCTTTGTGACAGGTTACAAGCTGAAGGCCTGAGGCACGCCGACGAGGGAGCTCGATGCGGCCCGAGATCCGATCGCTCTTCGACAAGGCCACCAACACCGTGACGCACGTGGTTCACGCCGGCGCAGGCACGCCCTGCGCGGTGATCGATCCCGTGCTCGACTACGACAGCCGCTCGGGCCGCATCGCCACGAGCTCGATTGAGCTCCTTGAGGCGTTCTTGGACGAGACGAGACTCACGGTCGACTGGATCCTCGACACCCATCTCCACGCCGATCACATGACGGGCGCGCGGCGCCTCAAGGAAAGGCGCGGCGGGCAAATCGGTATCGGCGCCGGCATCGTGGAGACCCAGCGTTGCTTTGCGGCGGTCTTCAATGCCGAGCCAGGGTTCGAGCCGGACGGCAGCCAATTCGATCATCTGTTCAGCGACAGAGAGCGCTTTCGGATCGGCGAGCTCGAGGCCGCGGTGATTGCGACGCCGGGCCACACGCCCGAGGGTGTCACCTACGTGGTGGGTGACGCGGCCTTCGTCGGCGATACGCTCTTCATGCCCGACGGCGGCACGGCGCGCTGCGATTTTCCGGGCGGCGATGCGGCGGTACTTCATCGCTCGATCGAGCGCATCTTGGCGCTGCCCGGGGACACGCGCCTCTTCATGTGCCACGACTACATGCCCGGCGGCCGCGAGGTCCGGTGGGAGACCACGGTCGCGATGCAACGCGCCGCGAACATCCATCTCGCCGGCATCGACGCCGAGGGTTTCATCGCCAATCGCCGCGCGCGCGACCGGACGCTGGGCCTGCCGGCGCTCCTGATCCCCTCGGTGCAGGTCAACATGCGCGGCGGCGAACTGCCGCCCGCGGAAGCGAACGGCGTCCGCTATCTCAAGGTGCCGCTGGACAAGCTCTGAGCCTGCCGATGGCACCCCAGAGACGAGTAAGTCCCGGAAATTGCAGCCTACCAGCCCTGGACGCAAAAGGCGTGCAGGGCCGGTTTGACACGATCTTGCCGCATCTTCATACTCTGCCGCTTTCCCGGCGGGGGCGTCGGGCGAGCGGAGCGGACAGGACATGACGCGCGAGACGAGCCGGCGGCGCCGGTTCCCGATGACCGACGGAGCGGCTGACCGGCAGCGACGACGATAACCCGTCGCGCCGCCTTGAACCCTTCCCGTCATCTTTTCTTCGCGCAGGAGACAGTCCCGTGATTCCAGCCTTATTGCCGACCTATGCCCGGAACGAATTGGCGTTCGAACGGGGCGAGGGCGCCTACCTCTTCGCCACCAACGGTCGGAAGTACCTCGATTTCGCGAGCGGCATCGCGGTCACCGCCTTGGGCCATTGCCATCCGCATCTCGTGAAGGCGCTCATCGATCAGGGCCAGAAGCTCTGGCATTGCTCGAACCTGTTCCAGATCCCGGAGCAGCAGCGCTTGGGCGAGCGCCTGGTCGCCAACACCTTCGCCGACACCGTGTTCTTCGGGAACTCCGGCGCGGAGGCGGTGGAGCTCGCCATCAAGATCGCGCGCAAGTACCACGACGAGACCGGCAATGCCGGCAAGTACCGGATCATTGGCTGCAGCGGCTCGTTCCACGGCCGCACGCTGGCAACGCTCGCGGCCGCCGGCAACGAGAAATACCTCAAGGGCTTCGAGCCCGTGGTCGACGGCTTCGACCACGTGCCGTTCGAGAACATGAACGAGCTGCGCGCCAAGATTACCGGCGAGACCGCGGCGATCCTGGTCGAGCCCGTGCAGGGCGAAGGCGGCTTGCGCGCGGGCTCTGACACCTATCTGCGGGCCTTGCGCGAGGTCTGCGACGAGTTCGGCCTGCTCCTGATATTCGACGAGATCCAGTGCGGCATGGGCCGCACCGGCAAGCTCTTCGCCTACGAATGGCCGGACGTGAAGCCCGACATCATGACCGTGGCGAAGGCGCTGGGCGGCGGCTTCCCGGTGGGCGCATGCCTCGCGACGGAGCGCGCGGCGCAGGGCATGAAGGCCGGCAGCCACGGCTCGACCTTCGGCGGCAATCCGCTCGCCATGCACCTCGGCAACGCCGTGCTCGACGTCATGCTGGAGCCGAAATTCCTCGAGCAGGTGCGGCGCGTCAGCGGCTATTTCCACGGCAAGCTCGAGGGTCTCGTCGCCAAGCATCCCGGCGTCTATGTCGAGGTGCGCGGCAAGGGATTGCTCACGGGGCTCCGCTGCGAAGTGCCGAACACCGAGGTCGGCGACAAGCTGCGCGGCGCCGGCATGCTCACCGTCACCGCCGGCGAGAACGTGATCCGGCTGCTGCCGCCGCTGATCGCGGAGGAGCGGCACATCGACGAGGCCATCGGGATCCTCGACGGGGTGGCGCGCGACTGGAAGCGCTGAGGATCGGACGACGATGGCCGCGCCGCGGCATTTCCTCGATCTCGACCGTCTCGACGGGGCGGAGCTTCGGCGCATCCTCGATCTCGGCTGGGTCTACAAGCGCAACGGCCGCTCCAACGGCGAGCGGCCGCTCGCGGGCAAGACGCTTGCCATGATCTTCGAGAAACCCTCGACGCGCACCCGTATCTCCTTCGAGGTCGCGATGAAGCAGCTGGGCGGCGACGTCGTCATGGTGAGCGCCAACGACAGCCAGCTCTCGCGGGGCGAGACCATGGCCGATACGGCGCGCGTGCTGTCGCGCTACGTCGACGCGATCATGATCCGCACGACCCAGGCCTCCAAGCTCGAGGAGCTCGCGCAATACGCGACCGTGCCGGTAATCAACGGCCTCACCGACACCAGCCACCCCTGTCAGCTGATGGCCGACGTGATGACGCTGGAGCAGCACAAGGGCACCGCCGCCGGCAAGGTGGTGGCCTGGACCGGCGACGGCAATAACGTCGTCGCGAGCTGGATCCACGCCGCCGTGCGCTTCCACTTCGATTTGCGCATCGCCTGTCCGGAATCGCTGCAGCCGCCGCAGCGGCTCGTCGATTGGGCGCGGTCGGAGGGCGGCCGCGTTCAGGTGACCTCGGTGCCGGAGCAGGCGGTGCGGGGCGCCGACTGCGTCGTCACGGACACCTGGGTTTCGATGGGCGTCGAGGCCAGCGTCAACCGCCACAACCTGCTGGCGCCTTATCGCGTGGACGAGCGGCTGATGTCGGCCGCCAAGCCCGACGCCATCTTCATGCACTGCCTCCCAGCAAAGCGCGGCGAGGAGGTGAGCGCCGGTGTTATCGACGGGCCCCGCTCGGTGGTCTGGGACGAAGCCGAGAACCGCCTCCACGCCCAGAAGGGCATTCTGGCGTGGTGCCTGGCTTAGGTACTGGCGCGTCTTCCCTCCAGCGCCGCGCGCTCCTCCTGGAAGAGGTGCACCAGCGCGTCCATGACGGCGCGAACGCGCGGAAGCGCGCGCAAATCGCGGTGCACCAATAGCCACTGGTCGACCGTGACCTCCGAGAGGATCGGGCCGATGCGCCCGAGCGCGGGGTCGGCGCCGCCCAGATAGCAGGGCAGCACGGCGAGGCCAGCGCCCGCCCGCACGGCCTCGTGCAGGACGAGCTAGTTGTTGACGCGCACCTGCGGCCGCGCGCCCTCGAGCAGACCGAGCACCCAGCTCTGGCCGGGCATGTAATCGTGCTCATCGTCGAAGCCCGCCCAGGGCATGCGCCGGAGCGCGTCGCGCGACACGTCCGCAAGTTTCTGGTCGCGGGCGGCATAGACCGCATAGGCGACGCGGCCGAGCCGGCGGGTGACGAGGCTCGCCACGTCCGGGACCTGCTCGCGGATCAGCAGATCGGCCTCGCGCCGCGAGAGGTTGGCGAGCGTGTGGCTCGCGGCCAGCTCGAACTCGACATGCTCGAGCTTGCGCTGGAGTCGCGGCAGGTGGCGCGCGAGGAAGCTGGTCAGGGCCTCGCCGGCCGAGAGCCGGACGGAGCCGCGCGCGCTGTCCGTGAGGCCGGCGCTCCGTCGGCCGATCGAGTCGGCGGCGCGCTCCATCGCCCGGGCGTCGCCGAGCAGCTCCTCGCCGGCGGCGGTCAGTACGAAGCGATCCGGCAGCCGGTCGAAGAGGCGCGCGCCGATGGTGTCCTCGAGCGACTTGATCCGCCGGGCGATGGTGGGGTGGCTCACCTCGAGCCGGCGCGCCGCCGCCGTCAGCCGGCCTTCGGTCGCCAGCGTCAGGAACACCCGGAGATCATCCCAATCCGCGCGCATCGGCCGAGTCTCGCATATCAGGGCTGCACAAAAACGTACAGCAGACCATCGGATTTGTCGACTTTCGAACAGCAATGTTCGGGCTATTGTGGCCCTCGCCAGGGTTTATGCTGCGCCGTCGAGGAGCTGCCCCATGCATTTCGAGCTGCGTCTGTGGATCTTCACCGAGGGGGTGCGGCTGCGCATCCTGTGGGCGGTGTTCGTCGGCCTGGTCGCGGTCGGATTGGGCGTGGCGCGGCTGGGGCTGCTCGGCTGGCTCATCGGCGAGGTCTTCGCCGGGCGCGACCTTGCGGCGCTGGCGCTGCCGATCGCGGGTATCGCGGCGGTGATCGCGTTCCGCGGGCTCTTCGAGCACTGGCGCACGATGATCGCGCACGAGACCGCCGCGCGCGTGCAGAAGCGGCTGCGCCGCCGGGTCTACGACCAGATCGCGGCGCTGGGGCCAGCCGCCGTCGGCGCCCAGCGCTCGGGCGCCATCACGCTCGCGCTGATCGATGGCGTGGAGCAGCTCGAGACCTATTTCGGCCAGTTCCTGCCGCAGTTCTTGATCGCCCTGCTGACGCCGCTGCTGATCTTCGCGGTGGTCGCGTTCATCGATCTGCCAGTGGCGGCGGTGCTGCTGGGCTTCGCGCTGGTGGCGCTGTTCGCGCCGGCGCTCTGGCACAAACGCGACGTCGCGAACTCGCGCGGCCGGCAGCAGGCCTACGCAAGTTTCGCCGCGGAATTCCTGGATTCGATCCAAGGGCTGGCAACGCTCAAGGCCTTCGGCCAGAGCAAGGCGCGCGCCGACAAGCTCCAGGTCGAGGCGCGCGATCTCTTCCAGCGCACCATGTGGGTGCTCGGCACCAACGTGCTATCGCGCGGGATCACCGACAGCGCCATCGCCAGCGGTGCCGCCGCGGCGCTGGCGCTGGGCGCGCTCCGGGTCGATGCCGGCGCGATGTCACTGACGGCGCTGCTGGTGATCTTGATGCTGGGCGTCGAGATCTTCCGGCCCATGCGCGAGCTCCGCACGGTGCTGCACCAGGGCATGGTCGGCATGTCGGCGGCTCAAGGCATCTATCAGATCCTGGACGGCCGCCCGGTGGTGGCGGACGCGCCGGCGGCGCCGCTCGGGGCGGCGCTCGAGCCGAGCATCGCTTTCGAAGCCGTGCGGTTCCGCTATCCCGGCACGCGCCGGACCGTGCACGACGGGCTCGATTTTCTTGCCGCGGCCGGCGAGCGCATCGGCATCGTCGGGGGCTCCGGCGGCGGCAAATCCTCGATCGTGCGGCTGCTGCTGCGCTTCTATGATCCCGAGGCAGGCGCGATCCGGCTTGGCGGCCACGACCTCCGCGCGCTCTCTTTCGCGCAGATTCGCTCGATGATCTCGGTCGTCAACCAGGACACGTTCCTGTTCCACGGCACGGTCGAGGAGAACATCCGCCTCGGCAATCCCGAGGCCGGCGAGAGCGAGGTCGAGGCGGCGGCCAAGGCCGCGAACATCCACGACTTCATCCTGACGCTGCCGCAGGGCTACGGCACGGTGGTCGGCGAGAAGGGCGTCAAGCTCTCCGGCGGCCAGCGCCAGCGCGTGGCGATCGCCCGCGCGCTCCTGCGCAACGCACCGGTGCTGGTGCTGGACGAGGCGCTCTCCGCCGTCGACGCCGAGAACGAGGCGGTGATCCAGGAGGCGCTCGACCGGCTGATGCGCGGCCGCACCACCCTGGTCCTCGCGCACCGGCTCTCGAGCGTGATCGATTGCGACCGCATCCTGGTGCTGCACCAAGGCCGCATCGTCGAGAGCGGCCGGCACGATGAGCTGATGAGGACGGGCGGTGTCTACGCGCGGCTGATGGCCGAGCAGGCGCGGGAATCGCGGACACCGGGGCCCGCGGATCTGCTTCCCCTCGGTGCTGTCGCCGAAGCGGGTGCCGAGACGCAGGGCGGCGCCATCAAGCCCGTGACCGAGGGCATCATCAAGGCGGAGGGGCTCAATTGGATCGGGCTCGTGACCGCGCTCATGAAGGTGATCATGCCCTGGCGCGGACGGCTCGCGGCGACCTTCGTACTGGGCGTGCTGCGCGTGCTGGCCTTTATCGGCGTGGGCGTGCTCAGCGCGCTTGCGGTGCTCGCGCTCAAGCACGGCACGCCCTATGCGGGCTGGCTCTGGGCGCTCGCCGTGCTGGCGCCGCTCTCGGGCGTGCTGCACTGGCTCGAATCCTGGGTCGCCCACGACATGGCGTTTCGGCTGCTCGCGGAGATGCGGATCGACGTCTACCGCAAGCTCGACGCGCTGGCGCCGGCTTATCTCGTGCGTCGGCGCACCGGCGACCTGATGGCGCTGGCCACGCACGACGTCGAGCTCATCGAGTATTTCTTCGCGCATACGGTGGCGCCGGCCTTCGTCGCGATCTTGGTGCCGGCGGTGGTGCTCATCGTGCTCGCCTCGTCAAGCCCGTGGATCGCGCTCGCGCTCCTGCCCTTCCTGCTCGCGGTAAGCGCGAGCCCGTTCCTCATGCGCAAGCGGGTCGACCGGCTCGGCTCCGAAGCGCGGGAAGCCGCGGGTGAGCTCGGCGCCTTCGCGGTCGATTCCGTTCAGGGCTTGGGCGAGATCGTGGCCTTCCAGCAGGAGGACGCCCGCGGCCGCCGGCTCGATGCGCTCTCGGAGCGCTATATCCGGCTGCGCTTGCCGTTCTACGGCGAGCTCACGCTGCAGCACACGCTGCTCGAGCTCTTCACGGGGCTGGGCGGGCTCGCGGTGGTGGTGACGGGCGGCGCGCTCGCCCAGCAGGGCGCGATCGACGCCGCGGTGTTGCCGCTTCTGACGCTGTTGGCGATGGCGGCCTTCCTGCCGGTCTCCGAGATCGCCCAGGTCGGCCGCCAGCTCGCGGACACGCTGGGCGCCACGCGGCGGGTCTACGCACTCGCTCACGAGCCCGTGCCGGTGATGGACGGCCCGGGCGTGCCGGTGCGCGCGGGCGCCGCGTCGCTCGCGCTGGAGCGCGTGCGCTTCGCCTATCCCGGGCAAAGCCACCCGGCGCTCGCGGGGATCAGCGTTGAAATTCCCGCAGGCAAGACGGTGGCGCTGGTCGGCCCCTCGGGCGCCGGCAAGACCACGACCGCGCATCTGCTGATGCGCTTCTGGGATCCCGATCAGGGGCGCATCGCGCTCAACGGCGTGGACCTGCGCGAGTATGGGCTCGACGATCTGCGCCGGCAGATCGCGCTGGTGGCGCAAGAGACCTATCTCTTCAATGACACGCTCCGCAGCAACATCCTGATCGCACATCCCGACGCGAGCGAGAGCGATCTCCTCGCCGCGGTCGAGCATGCCTCGCTCGGCGATCTCGTGGAGACGCTGCCGCAAGGCCTCGAGTCTCGGGTCGGCGAGCGCGGGACCAGTCTCTCCGGCGGCCAGCGCCAGCGGATTGCTATCGCGCGCGCCTTTCTGAAGGACGCTCCAGTGCTGATCCTCGACGAGGCGACCTCGCATCTCGACGCCCTCAACGAGCAGGCGGTTCGTCGCGCGCTCGACCGGCTGAAAGCCGACCGCACCACGATCGTGATCGCGCACCGGCTCTCCACCGTGCGCGACGCCGACCTGATCGTGGTCCTGGACGGCGGTAGGATCGTGGACAGCGGCACGCACGAGGCGTTGCTGGCCAAGGGCGGGCTCTACGCCCAGTTGGTCTCGCGACAACTTGCCGCGGCCTATGCGCCGGCCGCGCAGTAACCGAGGAGCGCCCGTCGGTTTTGATCGCGACGCCTGCGCGGCTCGTGCTAAATGGGCTCATGATTTCAGACGACCTCGTCGAGCCCTTCGAGATCGAGCCATACCAACTGCGCGGCCGGCTGGTGCGCGTGGGGCCGGCGCTCGACCGCATCATCAGTCAGCACGACTATCCGCCGGCGGTGGGGACCTTGCTCGGCGAGGCGATCGTGCTCGCCGTCGCGCTCGCGAGCACGCTCAAATACGACGGCGTCTTCACGCTGCAGACCAAGGGGGACGGTCCGATCCGGCTGCTGGTCGCGGATGTCACCACCAGCGGCGGGGTGCGGGGCTACGCGCAGTACGATGCGGCAAGACTCGCCGAAGCCGCAGCGACCGGCGCCGCCTCGGTGCCGCGGCTCCTGGGCGCGGGCTATCTCGCCTTCACCGTGGATCAGGGCGAGGACACCGAGCGCTACCAAGGGATCGTGGCGCTCGAGGGCGCGAGCCTTGCCGAGTGCATCCATCATTATTTCCGCCAATCCGAGCAGATCGCGGCCGGGATCAAGGTTGCCGTCGATCGTGGCGCGGGGGGTGCGTGGCGCGGCGGCTGCCTGCTGATCCAGAAGCTGCCCGACGGCGAGCGCGCGGAGTTCCTGGGGGCGCGCGAGGAGTTGGAGGACGGCTGGCGCCGCGCGCTCATCCTGATGGGCTCGGCGACGTCGCAGGAGCTCACGGATCCGGAGCTCGCGCCCGAGGACCTGCTGTTCCGGCTTTTCCACGAGGACGGCGTGCGGGTGTTCCGGACCCATGGCGTGCGGGCGGAATGCCGCTGCTCGCGCGAGCGCATCGATCGCGTGCTGCGCTCGCTGCCCTTCGACGAGCGCCAGGATCTTGGCGAGGCCGACGGGTCCGTGACCGTCACATGTCAATTCTGCAACGCGAGTTATCGCTTCGAGCGGGATGATGTGGCGGCTATTGCAGCCGGTTGAACAAGGGCCGGCCGCCGATCGCGTGCCATGAATTCGCCCAAAAGGTTCAGCACTCTCGTCTTGTTCACCTTGGCCGGAGACGATCGATGGCGCGCCTGTCGCTCTCAGGACTGATCGTGCTGGCGGCCCTCGCGGCTCCGCTTGCGGGCTGTGGAAGCGGACCGCCGCCTCAGCAGACCTTCGCCGATTTGCGCTTCACCAACGAGCCGCCGCTCCGGATCAACGTTGTCTCGATCCAAGTGAACGACGAATACCGACCGAACTTCGATCCGCCTCACTTCGAGCAGCGCCTGCCGATCCCGCTGCCTCATGTCGCCGACAACTGGGCGCGCGACCGGTTGCAGCCGGCGGGCACGAGCGGTCGCGCCGTCGCGGTGATCACCGATGCGAGCGTGGTCGAGATCAGGTTGCCGAAAGACACCGGGCTCAGCGCCACCTTCACCAATCAGCTCGACACGCAGTACGCGGCACGCGTCGGCATCCGCGTGGAGCTACGCGACGATCGCGGCGGAAACACGCGGATGGCGGAGGGGCACGCCGAGCGGACCATCACGACCGTCGAGGGCACCACCCTCGAGGAGCGCGACCGCATGCTGTATCAAATGGAAACCCAGCTGATGGCGGATCTCGACCGCCAGCTCGAAAGTCAAATCCGCAACAACTTCGGCTATCTGGTGCAGTAGCCCGGTCAGACGTTGCCGACGGAGATCGCGGAGTGCCCGCCGATGAAGGCGAGGAACTCGCGCCGCGTGCTGGGATCGTCGCGGAACGCGCCCAGCATGTGGCTGGTCACCATGGAGACGCCGGGCTTGTGGACGCCGCGCGTGGTCATGCATTGATGCGCGGCCTCGATCACCACGCCCACGCCCTTGGGCTGCAGCACGTCGCTGAGCGTGTTCGCGATCTGGACGGTCATCTTCTCTTGGATCTGTAAACGTCTAGAATAGACCTCGACCAGCCGTGCCAGCTTGGAGATGCCGACCACCCGCCTGTTGGGCAGGTAGGCCACATGGGCCTTGCCGATGATCGGCGCCATATGGTGCTCGCAATGGGACTCGAACCGGATGTCCTTTAGCACCACCATCTCGTCGTAGCCCTCGGTCTCCTCGAAGGTGCGCTGCAGGAGCTCGACCGGGTCGGTCTCGTAGCCTTGAAAGAACTCCTCGAAGGAGCGCACCACGCGGCCCGGGGTCGCGCGCAGGCCCTCGCGGTTAGGATCGTCGCCCGCCCACTCGATGAGCACGCGGACCGCCGCCTCGGCCTCGCCGCGCGAGGGCCGGCGCTGCGGCCGGGCGGTGCTGGTCTTGCCAAAAGGAACCGGCTTCGACGCCATGACACGAAAACTCCTGCTGCGGAAATCGCGGCGCTCGGCGCCGGCGTCTCAGTTGAGTCGGACCGCCTGATGCGGGCTGTCGAGCGAGAACGCCGGAATCTCCACGGCGAAGCTCTCGCCCGCCTTGGTTTCCATCTCGTAGCTGCCGACCATGATCCCCGAGGGCGTCGGAAGCGGCGTGCCGCTGGTGTACTCGAAGGCCTCGCCCGGCTTCAGGATCGGCTGTTCGCCCACGACGCCGGCGCCCTTGACCTCCTGCATGCGTCCGAGCGCGTCGGTGATCCGCCAGTGGCGGCGGCGCAGCTGCACGGTCTCGGGACCATGGTTCTCGATCCGCACGTGGTAGGCCCAGACATAGTGGTCCTCCGGCGGAGAGGATTGATCCTCCAGGTAGAACGGCTTGACCACGACCTTGATCGAGCGCGTGGTCGCCGAGTACGCCGCTGCGGAACTCCGCCCAGTCGGTCGTTTAGAAGGGGACACCGGCGCCGCCATCATGGATCATCTCATCATTCTGTATGAGATAGGTGGTGCGTCAAGCCTTTAGGGTTAAGGAAGGACGGCGCTACTCTGCGGGCGCCGGTCCCACGTGAGGCGCCCGCGAAGCCCGGCTCTTGCCGAGCCTGAGAGCGGTGCCGATGGTGAGGGTGAGCGCCACAGCCGCGAGGACGAACACCATCCGCGGCTCGCCCCGATCGAGGAACAGGCCGAGCACCGGCGGCGTCACCGCGGCGCCGAGATCGAGGCCGGAATAGACGAAGCCGAACACCTTGCCCGTGGCGCCGGCCGGCGTTGCGGCCCGCACCAGCATGTCGCGCGAGGGCGTGGTGCTGCCCGAGGCGAAGCCCGCCAGCGCCACCATGGCGATGATCGCGGGGTCGGGCAGCCGCACGAAACCAATCACCAGCATGATCGCCGCGGCGACCAGCAGGCCAACCGCCACGATCCCTTCATGTCGCCGACTGCGGTCGGCGGCGACGCCGCCCGCGAGGATGCCGAGCGAGCCCGCCAAAAGGTAGGCGCTGAGCGCCGCGCCCGCGGTCCCGAGCGAAACGCCGTAGAGCTGGTTGAGCGCCGCCGGCATGAAGGTCTGATTGCCGGTGAGCGATACCGACAGCAGAGCGAAATAGGCGAAGCACAGCAGGATGGGCGGCGAGGCGAGGACCGCGAGGGTGCTCGCGCTCAGCGTCTTCGCGGAAGCAGGCGCCGCGTTGCGCGGGACCCGCTGGGAGGCGAGCACCCCGCTCTGAGTGGCGAGAAGCAGCACGATCACCAAGCCGGAGATGCCGGTGACCGCCAGCGCGCCGCGCCAGCCCAGGACGCTCGCGAGCGAGAGCACGGTCACGGGAGCCGCGGCCCAGCCGATATTGCCGGAGAGCGTGTGCACGCCATAGGCGCGCGCCATCCGAGACTTGCTGACGGTCTGGCTCAGG
>DATMMM010000379.1:0-3944 GCA_035569735.1 Allostellaceae bacterium
AAGTATTGCACGAGGTCGTTGCTGCCGATGGAATAGAAGTCCGCATCGAAACGGTCGATCGCCAGTGCGGCCGCCGGCACCTCCACCATGATGCCGAGCGCAGGCCGCCGCGCGGGCAGCCCCTCGGACGCGAGCTCGGCCAGGACCTCATCGAGAAGACCCCGCGCCTCCCTGAGCTCGGCAGGCGTCGTCACCATCGGCAACATCACCTTGAGGTGGCCGCTCGAACCCGCGCGAGCGAGCGCTCGCAGTTGGGTCTTGAACAGACCGCGGCGCCGCAGCGACAGGCGCAGGCCGCGGACGCCCAGGAACGGATTTGCCTCGCCATCGATCGTGACGCCGGGGATGGGCTTGTCGCCGCCGGCATCGAGCGTACGGATGGTGACTGGTCGCGCGCCCGCCCAATCCAGGATCTCGCGATAGACCCGATATTGCGCGGCCTCGTCGGGGAGCGCGCCCTGCTGCTGGAACAGAAATTCGGTCCGGACGAGGCCGATGCCATCGGCATGCGCGGATGCATCGGACTCGAGATCGATCAATCCCTGAATATTGATCATGGTGTGGATGCGCCGCCCGGAGGCAGTGATGGCGGGACCTGCGAGATGCCTCTGCTCCTCCTCGCGGCGCGCGGTGAGCGCCGCCGTGCGCTCGCGCCATTCGGCGAGCCGCGCCGCCGAGGGCGCGATCTCGATCTCTCCGCGCTCGGCATCGAGCAGGGCCAATGTGCCGTCAACCGCGGGAATGTCGCCGAGACCGACGACCATCGGCACACCGCGCGCGCGCGCCAGCATCGCGACGTGGCTGCTGGCGCTGCCGAAAATGAGGGCGACGCCGACCGAGCACCTCCAGTCGATCTCGAGGAAGCGCGACGGCGGCAGATCATCGGCGACGAGAATGGCTCCCGCCGGCAGCCGGAGATCGACTCCGGCATCGCCGCTGAGCGCGCGCAACACCCTGTCGCGCAGATCGACGAGATCGGCCGAGCGCGCCCTGAAATAGCTGTCCTCAGCCGAGGCATAGCCCGCGATCTGAGCGTCGAGAGCATGGCGCCAAGCATGATCGGCGGGGGCACCGGCGTCGATCTCGGCAAAGGCAGCACTGGTCAGATCGGCATCCTCGAGCAGAGCGAGCTGGAATTCGAGGATGGCGGCCGCCTCGCTCGTTTGCGCATCTAAGAGCCGGGCAAGATCGGAGGCGGCTTGCTCCATCGCCCGCAGGAGCGCGGCTCGCTCGGTCTCCGGTGAGCTAGGGCTCCGAACCGCCGTGGGCTTGTCCCGGAGCCGGATCAGCGGGCCGGCCGCAAGCCCCGGAGCCGCGGCATGGCCGCGCAGTCGAAGCGCCTCAGCCGGCATCCGGAAAATCCCGCTCGACCAGGGCGACGAGCGCGAGCACCGCCGCCTCCGCATCCTCGCCCTCGGCGCGGAAATGGAGCAGCGCGTCGTGCGGCGTCTTCGTCGCCATGACTTTGACGATGCTCTTGGCGTCGATCCACGGTCCGTCGGGCAGCATCGCGACCGAGACCTTGGCGGAAAACTTCTTCGCCAGCTTGGTGAGTTTGACCGCCGGGCGGGCGTGCAACCCTGCCTCGTGGCGCAAGCGCACGGAGGCCGTTACGGCCTTTCGATCTGGGGAAGCGGGATCGGGAAATGCGGTCATGTCACCGGCGAAAGCTCTTCGGCGGTGGCCCGCACCTCGGCGAGGCTGGCGCCGCCCGATGCCTCGGTTGCCGCCATGATGGCGCCCTCGACGATCGGTGCGTTGCAGAGCACGACCCTGCTGCGCCGGTCCTCGGGAAGCATCTCGATCGCCATTTCGCTGTTGGTTTCCGCGCCACCGAGATCGACCAGGATGGCGACGCCCCGAGGCGACCAGGCCCGCTCGATCGCCTGCAGGATGCGCTGCACGTCCGTGCCGAGCCCGCCTTCGGGATTGCCGCCGCAATGCGCGACTTTGACTTCCTCGCCCACCATCTGACGCACCATCTCCGCTGTCCCCCGGGCGATGTCGGGCGAATGCGAAACGATGACCAGGGAAACGTTCTCGCTCATTTTGATCCGTCCAAGTAGTGCGACAAGGCTTCGATGATAATCTCGCTGGATCGCGCGCCGGGGTCCATGTGGCCAATGCTGCGCTCGCCGAGGAAGGCCGCACGGCCTTTGGTGGCGCGCATGGGTAGGGTGGCGGCAGCGGCGCTCGTCGCGACGTTGCGAAGTCTTGCGCCAAGCTCCGGCCCACCTGCCCGAGCCGCCTCGAGCACCGGCACGAGCACATCGAGCATCGTTTTCTCGCCGGCGGTCGATTTGCCGCGCGCGGATACCGCGGCCACGCCGGCGGCCAGCAGCTCGGGGAGCATCGCGAGGCTCGCCGGCCGATCGCCAATCTGCTTGCCCATGGCGATGAATAGGCTGCCATAGAGCGGGCCTGACGCGCCCCCGACTTTCATGACCAGCGTCATTCCGACCGACGTCAGCGCCTCGCCCGTCGGCTTCGCGGCGATCGTATCGAGCTCGGCCAGCACCGCGGCGCAACCACGCTTCATGTTGAGACCATGGTCGCCGTCCCCGATCGCCTGATCGAGCGCGGTGAGCTCGGAGGCGCTGGCGATGACCCGCTCCGCCGCCGCCGCGATGAGTGACCTCAAGACCGAGGGATCGAGAGACATGACGGCGACTCACTCGGCTGCGATACCGATGCGCCGGCCGGCCGCATCGAAGTAGAGCGGGTTCAACAGAGCCAAGCCAACCTCCTGGCCCGCCGCGAGCGATTGGTGCGGATCGGCCAGGGTGATGAGAGCGTGCCCCCTGTAGTCAAGATGCACATGGTTTTGGTCGCCGAGATGCTCGACCCGATGCACACGACCCACCAGGCCGCTGCCGTTCGGCTTGGCGATTTGCAGATGCTCGGTCCGCACGCCGACCGTCTTCGTATGGTACGGCGCGGGCAGCTCGGACAGCAATTCCGCCGGCAGCAGATTGATCTCGGGCATTCCGAGCCGCCTCGCGACGTAAATGTCGTTGGGTGTCTCGTAGATCTCCCGCGGTGTCCCGAGCTGAAGCAGCCGACCCTCGCGAATCACGCCGATGCGAGCCGCCATGGTCATCGCCTCGATTTGGTCGTGCGTGACATAGAGGACGGTCGCGCCGAGCTCAATCTGGATGCGCTTGAGCTCGAGGCGCAGCTCGGCGCGAAGCTTGGCGTCGAGCGAGGAAAGCGGCTCATCCATCAGGTAGATGGCCGGTCGGCGGACGAGTGCGCGGCCGATCGCGACCCGCTGCATCTCTCCTCCGGAGAGGCGGGTCGCGCGGTTTGCGAGCTTGCTGCCGATATGGAGAAGCTCCGCGATCTCATGGACGCGCTTCCGGATCTCTTGCTCAGGCAACCGGCGCGCCGGCGCTCGCAGCGGGAAGGCCAAATTGTCGTACACGGTCAGGTGCGGATAGAGCGAGTATTGCTGGAACACGAAGGCGGTGTCGCGTGCCGCCGGCGGGTCGTGTGTCACGTCGCGCCCATCGATCGAAATCGCACCTTGATCGGGATTCTCGAGCCCGGCGATCAGGCGCAGCGTCGTGGTCTTGCCGGCGCCTGTCGGGCCAAGCAGGACCACGAACTCGCCGTTGGCTATGCTGAGCGTAAGGTCGCGCACGGCCTCGATTTCACCGAAGCGCTTGCCGACCTGACGGAGTGCGATCTCAGCCATGGGCGTTGCCCTCATGGAGAGCACTGCGCATCGCGCGACCGGTCGCGGCGTCGAATACCATGAGCGAGCGAGCCTGGAAGGCGAGGCCCACCGTCTCGCCCAACCTGACGCTCAGGCTCGCCGGCAACCGCGCCTTCACCTGGCCTTGCTCGATGGCGACGGTAACAATCTGCGTGGTACCGAGGTACTCGGTCCCAAATACGCGGCCGCGCATGGGTGCCGAATCGGCCAGTGCCACATGCTCGGG
>DATMMM010000380.1:0-18667 GCA_035569735.1 Allostellaceae bacterium
CCGAGGAGCGGCTTGCGGACATAGTCGCCGAGGGTTTCGGCCCGCGGATCGTCCTCGAAATAGGCCGGCAGCAGCGCGGCGTGGTCCGGAAACATCTCCCAGAGCACGGCGAGCAGCCCTTTGTTGGAAAGCGTCATCTTCCAGATCGGCTCGAAGATCGCGGTCTGGTCTCGCGGCAGCTCCGCGCCGAAGGGATCGGCGAGCAGCCATTCCCAGGGGTAAAGCTTGAAGAGATGAGCGACGACCTCATCCTCCGGGTCGGTGAAGCGGTGGTCCGCGGTGACGCCGATATCGGCGATCGCGATGAGCTTGGTCGTGACCCCCGCCTGGCTTGCGCAATCCGCCATATATTCGACCGTCAGCCGGTCCTCCGGATGCTCGCTGAGCGCCGCCAGATGCAGCGTCCGGCCCGCGAGGCCGAGGCCCTGAAAAGCCGCGATCAGACGCTCATGGATCGAATTGAATTGATCCGCGCCCGCCGGCAGCGCACCCGCCGCCAGCCTCTGCTCGAGCCACTGCCACTGGAAGACCGCGGCCTCGAAGAGCGCGGTCGGCGTGTCGGCGTTGAACTCGAAGAGCTTGGGCGGTCCTTTGCCGTCATAGCGCAGGTCGAAGCGGCCGTAGAGGTCCTTGTCCTGGCGCCGCCAGCTCCGGCGCAGATAGTCCCAGGCGAATTCCGGAATGGCGAAGCGCCGCAGCAGCGGCTCGCTGCCGGCGATGTGCTCGACCGCCTGATAGCACATGCCGATCAGCTCCTGGGTCGTCGCCTCCAGGTCCGTCTCGATCTGCGCCAGGCTGAAGCGGTAATACGCCGTCTCGTCCCAGTAAGGCTTGCCGTCGACGGTGTTGTAGTCGAAGCCCAGGACGGTCGCCTGACCCTTCCAGTCGGGACGCTCGATGGATCCTATCCGCTGCATTCGATCCGGCTTAAGCGCGTGCGCTCGCGGCGGCCGCGCGGGCGCCGAAGCCGCCGCGCGACAAGGTCGCGGATTTGGGTGCCGACGAGAAGGCGCCCGAGGAGACCGTGGCCGACGATCCCGTCCCGGACGTGCCGACCCGGTAGCCCGCGCGCGTGAAGAACCCGCCGCCACCACCACCGGAGAACCCGCTGCCACCGGACGAGCGGCGGCATTCGTTCGGATCGGTCGACTGGCTGCAGCTTCGGTAGACGGGTTCCGCCGAGAGCGCGGAGGTCGAAAGCGCGCGACCGACCAGGAAACCCGCCATGGTCGGCACGAAGAGGCTGCCGAAGGAGCTGGAGCCTGAGGATCCCGCGGCCGTCGCCTCGTGGCAGCCGCCCGGCGTGAAATCGGCCTCGCAATCCTCTCGGCTCTTATAAGTGACCGCCTTCTGCTCATCGAGTTTGGAGGCGTCGGCGTAAGCCTGCTCGCATTGGCCGGCTGCGTAGCGTCCGCTGCTCTTGCAGTGATCGGGACTGCCGAAGAGGTCGGCCGCGACGGTTTCCTCCCCGCCATTCGACCAGACCTCCAGCGCGATGAGTGTGCCGGCGCCCACTCCCAGCACAGCGAGGCGCACCGCGTTCGAACGCTTCATCCCCCCAACGCGCCGGCTCGAAGCGCGAGCGCGTCCCCCTAGCCTGCCGAAGGCGCCATTCTATCAAACGTAGAGAGATAGAGGAACCGCGCTCAGTCCGCACGAGGCTTGGCGCTTACGCCACGCCTTCGATCACGCGGTCGGGCGGGTGGTGGCCGTCGATGAAGGTCTTGATGTTGACGATGACCTTCTCGCCCATGTCGATGCGGCCCTCGAGCGTGGCCGATCCCATGTGCGGCAGCAGCACGACGTTCTCGAGCTTGAGGAGCTTGGGGTTGATCGCGGGCTCGCGCTCGAAGACATCGAGGCCGGCGCCGGCGATCTCGCGGGCGATCAGCATGCGCGTCAGCGCCTCTTCGTCGATCACCTCGCCGCGCGAGGTGTTGACCAGGGTTGCGTGCGGCCGAAGCAGCTTCAGCCGGCGCGCCGAGAGCAGGTGATATGTGGCCGGCGTGTGCGGGCAGTTGACGGAGATCACGTCCATGCGCGCCAGCATCTGGTCCAGGCTCTCCCAATAGGTCGCTTCGAGCTCCTGCTCGACCGACTCCGGCACGCGGCGGCGGTTGTGATAATGGATCGATAGCCCGAAACCCCGGGCGCGCCGGGCGACGGCTTGGCCGATGCGCCCCATGCCGACGATGCCGAGGCGCTTGCCGCCGAGGCGCTGGCCCAGCATCAGGGTCGGGCCCCAGCCGTGCCAGCGGCCGCGGCGCACCAGCCGCTCGCCCTCGACCAGGCGCCGCGTCGCCGCGAGAATGAGCGCCATGGTCATGTCCGCGGTGTCCTCGGTGAGGACGCCCGGCGTGTTGGTGACGGTGATGCCCTTGGCGCGCGCGGCGGCGAGATCGATGTGGTCCGTGCCGGTGCCGAAGGACGCGATGAGCTTGAGCCGCGGACCTGCCGCCGCGATCAACTCCGCGTCGATCCGATCGGTCACCGTCGGCACCAGCACATCGGCTTGCTGCGCGGCGGCCAGGAGCTCCTCGCGCGTCATCGGATGGTCGTCGGCGCTGAGGCGCGACTCGAACAGCTCCATCATCCGCGTCTCTACGACGTCCGGCAGCTTGCGCGTAACGATGACGAGCGGCTTCTTGAGCGGCATGGGCGCGGCGGCTCCCTCTCCGGAGTCAAGGCCATAGCAACAGGCTCGGGTCGTGTCCAGCGGGCGCCGACATGTCGCCATGACAAGTTTGGCGTAGGGCCGGAACTAGGGACGCGGTTAGAGTGGCGGCGCCATGACCAGCGAGGCGCTGAGCCAAAAACCGAGAGCAAGTGAGGCGGTGCTCGTCTGGTGCGCAGCCGCGGCGGCACTCCTGATCTGGGGCGCCACGCCGATGGTGACGCGGATCGCGGTGCTGGAGATCGAGCCGAGCGCAGTTGGGATTCTCCGGACGGTGCTCGCGGCGGTGCTGGCGCTGCCGCTCGCCGTCGCGCTTCGCTTGGCGCGGCCCAAGGCTGCGCGCGAGTGGGCTCAGCTCAGCGTCTCGGCGCTCGGTGGATTCGTGCTGTTTCCCGTGCTGTTCGGCTTGGGCGTGCGGCAGACCTCGGCCTCGCATGCGGCGCTCGTCCTCGCGGTCTCGCCGCTCTTCACCGGGCTCATCGCCGCCGCCGTCGAGCGGCGCCCGCCCAGTCGCACCTGGTGGCTCGGCGCCGGGCTCGCCTTTGCGGGCGAGGTGGCGCTCGTCGCCTTCCGTTCGCCTGTCTCTGAAGCGGGCGCCAGCCTTGGCGGCGATCTGCTCGTGCTCTTGGCCTGCATCGCGGCGGCCGCGGGCTATGTCGCGGGCGCGCGCCTCTCGCGGACAATCACCACCTGGGCGACGACCTTCTGGGGCATCGGCCTCGGCGGCCTGATCCTGTTGCCGCTGGCCGCGCTCAGGCTCGGGTCCCAGGCCTGGAGCAGCGCGGGCACGCTCGGCTGGAGCGCGGTCATCTATCTGGCGCTCGGCGCCACCATCACCGGCTATATCTGCTGGTACTGGGCCCTGCAGCGCGGCGGCGTCGCGCGCATCGGCGCCACCCAATTCGCTCAGCCCGTGATCGCGCTCGGCTTCGCGGTGACGGTGTTGCGCGAGCCTTTGACGATGCCGTTGATGCTCGCAGCGCTCCTCATCGTCGCCGGTGTCGCGCTGGCGCAGCGGCGCTGACCGCGGCTCGCGCCTTGACCCCGGAGTCGCTGCGCATTAGAGCATGCATCCGTGCCACCTGCGCGCTCGTCTCTCCTCAACATCGGATGCCTGCTGGCGCTCGTGCTGATGCTCGGCACGGCGTCCGCCGATACGAGTGCCGCCGTTCAGCATTATGTGACGCTGCGCGCCAGTGAGGTGAACCTCCGCGCCGGCCCCGGCGAGCAGTTCCCGATCCAGTGGGTCTATCGGCGCAAGGGCTTGCCCGTCGAGGTGATCGGCAAGTCCGACGTCTGGCGCAAGATCCGGGACTGGCAAGGCACCGAAGGCTGGGTGCATCAGCGCATGCTGATCGAGGTCCGCACGGTGATCGTGCGCGGTGCCGTGCGGCCGCTGCACAGCGATCCCGATCCCGCTTCCGCCATCGTGGCACGCGCCGAGCCCGGCGTGATCGCCAAGCTCCTGGAATGCCGCGGCGCCTGGTGCCGGGTCGAGACCTCCGACGTTCGGGGGTGGCTCGGCCGCAACGAGGTCTGGGGCGTCGATCCCAACGAAGACGTGCGGTAGGAGCGGATCGCTCCTTACTCGAGATCCTTCGCCAGCGCCTGCCGCACGGGCTCCGCCACCATCGCCATATGGCCGTAATTGGGGTGGTCGATGCCGACCACGACCGGCATCCCGGCCGCCCGGAACTTTTCCTTCTGCGCGGGGCTCAGTGGGAATTTGACGAACTGGACGGAGGAGGCCTTGCCCTCGGGGCTGGTGTTCTCCCGGGTGGGGTCGGCGAGGCCGCGCACGGTCTCGCCGGCGATGCTCAGGAACATCTTGTGCTCGATGCCGCCGAGCCGGCTCAGCGCGGCTTGCCGGCGCTCGGCGTCCTCGATCTCGATCATCACGGTGGCGCTTAATTCGCTGCCGTTGGGGATCATCGGATTGTAGGCGGCGAGCTCGTCGGCGATCTGCGCCTCCCCGCCGCGCTCGATGTGCAGCATCTCCTGCACCTGCAGCCACATGGTCTCGAAGCATTCGAAATAGAAGGTGACGAACGGGCCGACCTCGATCCGGCGGTTGCGCTTGAGCTCGCCGACGCGATGGCGATGCTCGCGGCGCTCCGCCGCATATTCCTCGGGCGGCAGGATGTCGGCGCGCGCGATCGTGCGCGGCATCAGGAGGCCCCGGGCGCCAGGCCATAGGCCCGCGCCATCAGCTCGATCGGGTGGAAAGCCTCGGCGGGCGGCTTCGCCTCGCCGTTAAGCGCCTCCATGCCCTGCAGGATGTGCGTCGCGGCAAGCGGGCATTCCGAGGCGAGGAAGGCCTTGGCGTTCTTCGCGGCTTGGCGCGCCACGGGCTTCCCGACCTTGAGCGCGGTGTCGAAGTTCTCCTTCATCGCGCCCCAGGATCCGCCATGGCCCGAGCAGCGCTCGATAACGGCGATCTCGGAATCCGGCAGGAGCCGCAGCATCTCCGCGGCCTTGGCGCCCATGTTCTGCGCACGGGCGTGGCAGGCGAGGTGCAGCGTGACGCCCCCGGGCAAGGATTGTAATCCCGGCGCCAGACCCTCCTTCTTCCCGATATCGACCACGTATTCGCTGACGTCGAACGCCGCTTGGGCGAGGCGCTTCACGCTCTCGTCCTGCGGCAGGATCAGCGGCCACTCGAACTTGAGCATGAGGGCGCAGGAGGGGACCAGCGCTACCACGTCGTAGCCGCGGTCAATGAAGGGGCCGAGCTCGCCCGCGACCTTGCGCGCGGCGGCGGCGACGGCCGCGAGGTCGCCTTGCTCGAGCTTCGGCATGCCGCAGCAGCCGGGATAGACGACCTCGGTCTCGACGCCGTTGTGGGCGAGCACGGCGCGCGTGGCCTCGCCGATCTTGGGACTGTGATAGTTGCCGAAGCAGGTGGCGTAGAGCACGACCTTGCGGCCGAAAGCCGGCGCTTTCTCGTTGACCGCGGGCGAGGCCGCCCGCGCGCGCATCAGGAAGGTCTTGCCGTGGAATTTCGGCAAGGCCGCGCGGCGGTCGAGGCCGGCGACGGCCTCGAGCGCGGGCCGCGTCAGCGCGTTTCCGGTCTGGATCGCCCAGTTCGCGAGCGGCGCCACCTTGCTCGCGAGTTTGCCGTTGCGGTCGGTCTCCACCAGCTGGCGCTGCGTCCACGGCACCTTGCCGGCCTTCAGCTCCGCCGCGCGATAGCGGAGCATCAGATGCGGAAAATCGAGATTGAACTCGTGCGGCGGCACGTAGGGGCACTTCGTCATGAAGCAGAGGTCGCAGAGCGTGCAGGCGTCCGCGACCTTGGCGTAGTCCTTGCGATCGACGGCGTCGAGCTCCTCCGTCGGCGTCGAATCGATCAGGTCGAAGAGCCGCGGGAAGCTGTCGCAGAGATTGAAGCAGCGTCGGCAGCCGTGGCAGATCTCGAAGACCCGATGCATCTCCGCCTCGATTTTCTCGAGATCGGCGAAGTCCGGATCCTCCCAGGCGATGGGATGGCGAGTGGGTGCCTCGAGGCTGCCTTCACGCATGTGCTTGATCGTCCCCAGGAGCGCGAAGGGCGCCTCAGCCGAGGCGCCCCCGCGAATCGATCGCGTGCGCGATCAGAGCGCGTCGAGCGCCTTCTGGAAGCGCCCGGCGTGGGACTTCTCGGCCTTGGCGAGGGTCTCGAACCAGTCGGCGATCTCGTCGAAGCCTTCCTGGCGCGCGGTGCGCGCCATGCCCGGGTACATGTCGGTGTACTCATGGGTCTCGCCCGCGATCGCGGCCTTGAGATTGTCGCCGGTGATGCCGATCGGCTTGCCCGTGGCGGGATCACCGACCTCCTCCAGGAACTCCAGATGGCCATGCGCGTGGCCGGTCTCGCCCTCGGCGGTGGAGCGGAACACGGCGGCGACGTCGTTGTAGCCCTCGACGTCCGCCTTCTGCGCGAAATAGAGATAGCGGCGGTTGGCCTGGCTTTCGCCGGCAAACGCGGCTTTCAGGTTTCCTTCGGTCTTCGTGTTTTTCAGCGACGGCATGGGCGCCCTCCTCGGTGGTGAAATGAAACAACGTCAGCGGACCAGCGAATGCTGGTTATGGACCCGCGCGGACGGGACTGTCAATAGATTAGAATGGTTCTAAATTATGACGAAACCGAAACCGCAGCGCGGGCTAGCGCGGCCGCTCCGAACTTAAGCGGATAATGACGTCGACGCGGCGGATTTGCGTACCGGCGGGCGGTGCCGGCAGCTCGGCGACGCCCAGGCGCTCGCCCGGAATGTCCTGCAGGCGGCCGGTTTCCTCGTGGAAGAAATGATGGTGGTCGCTGACGTTCGTGTCGAAGTAGGAGCGGCCGGGATCCACCACCACCTCGCGCAAGAGGCCCGCGGTGATGAATTGATGGAGCGTGTTGTAGACGGTGGCGAGCGATACCCTGACCGAGGCCGCCTGCGCCTCGCCGTGCAGTTGCTCTGCCGTCACGTGCCGATCACCTTTTTCGAACAGCATGCGCGCAAGCGCCAGGCGCTGGCGCGTCGGCCGCAGCTTCGCCGCGCGCAGCAACTCCAGCGCATTAGCATAAGGACGAGGTGCGGCGGTCGCGGTCATGCGGGTGATCGGGAAGTTGGAAGGTGTTCAGCCTACCCCAAATCGGGGGTACACGGCAAATGGCGCGGCGGGGCCGGTCTTGTCCTGATTTGATGACCGGCCGTGGCGCGGGACCGCGACTATCCGAGGTAGGCCAGCAGGAACGGCACCAGCAACAAGGTGCGTATCACTCGTTGGGCGTCATCGGGCCACACCAGAAAGATCGCGAAGCCGACGAAGATCAAGGTTACGACGGGCCAGCTTGTGAGGAAGAGTGTCAGCTGTTTCATCTCAAACTCGGTAGCTAGGCCGCGGCGAGGCGCGCTCAATCGCCCGTCAACAATCGGGCGACCAGCTCATTCACCGTCGGGATGAAGCCGTTGCTGTAGAAGGGGTCACCGGCGAAGCGGTAGGCGTTGTGGCCCGCGAACATGAGCTGGAATTCGACGTCGTCGGAATGGCTGATCGCCTGGAGCGTCTTCTGGATACAGAAGCTGCGCGGGTCCGCTTTCTTGCCCGTGCTCCCGGCCTCGTTCTGCGCCCAGTTGGAGAACTGGCAAGCCGAGAGACAGCCCATGCAATTGATCTGATCGGTGCGGATCTCAAGCGCCTTCTCCGGCGTCACGAACACCAGCGTGGAGTCGGGCGTGCGCAGCACCTCCGCGAAGCCCTGACCGATCCAGCCCTGCGCGCGGTCGCGGTCGTGCGGGGTGAGATAAACGAGCCGTCCGCGCGCGCCCACCTGGAGCGGTGCCAGATGATCGCCCACGGGCTCGACGGTGTAGGCGACCTGGCGCTCGTTGCGCTCCTGGAGCTCGTTCAAGAAGGCGTTGCGCACCGCCGATGAATAGAAGCCGGTCGGGCTGAAGCGATTGAGATAGACGTCGCCGTCGTCGAGGGTGAGCAGCTTGCGCTTCCAGGCGTCGGAGATCGGGCTCTCCTTGGTCAGCAGCGGACGCGTGCCGAACTGGAAGGCCGTGGGCCCCAGCTCGGGATTGTCGATCCAGTCCTCCCATTCGCGCAGGTACCACACACCGCCCGCCATGAAGATCGGCGTCTCCGCGATGCCGCATTCCCGCATGAGCTGGCGCAGCTCGAGGACGCGCGGATAGGGCGCACCGGGCTTCTCGGGATCCTCGCTGTTGGAAAGGCCGTTGTGGCCGCCGGCAAGCCACGGGTCCTCGTAGACGACACCTCCGAGCCAGTCGCGGAATTTGTGATAGGCGCGCTTCCAGAGCGCGCGGAAGGCGCGCGCGGAGGAGACGATCGGGTAATAGTGCACGCCGTACTTGGTGCAGATCTCGGCGATGCGATAGGGCATGCCGGCGCCGCAGGTGACCCCGTTGATGAGGCCGCGCGCGCCCTCGAGCACGCCGTGCAGGATGCGCTCGGCCGCCGCCATCTCCCAGAGCACGTTCATGTGCAGCCGGCCCTGGCCGTTGGCGCGCTCGTAGGCGACCTTGGCCTGATGGATGCCGCCCGCGATCGAGTAGCGGATCAGCTCCTCGTGGCGCTCGCGGCGGGTCTTGCCGTAGTAGACCTGCGTCTTGCGCCGGCCCTCCTCATCAAGGCTGTCGGCATTGACGCCGGAGAAGGTGCCGACGCCTCCGGAGGCCGCCCAGGCGCCCGAGCTCTCGCCGTTCGAGATCGAGATACCCTTGCCGCCTTCCACCAGAGGCAGCACCTCGCGCCCGGAAATGACTATAGATTTCAAAGCTTTCAAGGTCTCTCCCGCACCCTGCAGGCCGACGCCGAGTCGATCGGCGTGGGCTTGACTGGCATTATGTATTGATTGACGCCGGAATAATCAAACGGCTGCCGCGCGCGCCACCGGCTGGATCAAATCGGGGCGGTCGCTGAACACGGCCGCCACGCCCCACTCGAAGAGCGCCGCCGCTCGCGCTGCGTCGTTCACGGTGTAGGCGAAGAGCGGCAAGCCCGCCCGCGTCACCGCGGCGACCGTCGCCGCATCGAGCCGGCGTTGGTCCGCATGCAGCGCCGTGCAGCCGAGGCGATCGACCTCGCGCTGCCAGCTGCTGCGGACTCGGCCGACCAACAGCGCGCGGGCGATGCCCGGCGCCACCTCATGGGCGCGCTCGAGCGCCTCCGTCTTGAAGCTCGACACCATCGGCGGCGGCAGATGGTCGGGCCAGCGTCTCAGCAAGAGGCGGACGGCTGCCTCCGCGGTCGCCGCCTCCAGACCCGGCGACGGCTTGATCTCGACGACGGCGCCAAGCCCGAGCTTGCCGAGCAGTGCCACGATCGTTTCCAGCGTCGGCACGCACTCGCCCTCAAACCGCGGCTCGAACCACCTACCCGCGTCGAGCGCCTGAAGCTCCGCCAAGCTCAACGCGGCGACGGTGCCGCGGCCGCTGGTCGTGCGATTGACGGTGTCGTCGTGGATCACCACGGGAACGCCGTCGGCGGAGAGATGCACGTCGAACTCGACCCAGCGCACGCCGAGTTCCGCGGCCAAGCGGAAGGACGCCACAGTATTCTCAGGCGCCAAGCCTGCGGCGCCCCGGTGCCCGATCACCCGCGGCAGCGCGTGGCCCGGCTTCGACTTGCGCGCCGCGGAGGCGGTCATGAGGGCGCGGCGACGCCTCGCGGCACTACGAGGCCGCGTGCTCCTTGCCGTCGCGATGCCCGCCGCGCCGCTCCTGGTCGAGCTTGGCGGAGATGTCCTCGCCGGTCGCTTGATCGACCTGCTTCATGCTGAGCTTGACCTTGCCGCGGTCGTCGAAGCCCAGCACCTTCACCTTCACCTGGTCGCCGACCTTGACGATGTCGCCGGTTTTGGCGACGCGATGAGGCGCCAACTCGCTGATATGGACGAGCCCGTCGCGCGCGCCCAGGAAATTCACGAAGGCGCCGAAGTCCATGATCTTGACGACCTTGCCGGTATAGACCACGCCCACCTCAGGCTCGGCGACGATGCCGCGGATCCAGTCGATCGCGGCCTGCGAGGCGGTGGCGTCCACCGCCGCCACCTTGATGGTACCGTCGTCCTCGATGTCGATCTTGGCGCCCGTGACCTCGGTGATCTCGCGGATCACCTTGCCGCCGGAGCCGATCACCTCGCGGATCTTGTCCTTGGGGATGTGGATCGTGGTGATCCTGGGCGCGTTGCCGCTCACGGCCTCGCGCGCCGCTTCGAGCGCTTTGGCCATCTCGCCGAGGATGTGCAGCCGGCCGTCTTTCGCCTGGCCGAGCGCGATGCGCATGATCTCCTCGGTGATCGAGGTGATCTTGATGTCCATCTGGAGCGCGGTGACGCCTTGCTCGCTGCCGGCGACCTTGAAATCCATGTCGCCCAGATGGTCCTCGTCGCCGAGGATGTCGGAGAGCACGGCGAAGCGCTCGCCCTCCTTGATGAGGCCCATGGCGATGCCAGCGACCGGTCGCGCCAGCGGCACGCCTGCATCCATCAGCGAGAGCGAGGCGCCGCAGACGCTGGCCATCGACGAGGAGCCGTTCGACTCCGTGATCTCGGAGACCACGCGCACCGTATAGGGGAAGCTCTCCTTGCTCGGCAGCAACGGATGCACCGCCCGCCAGGCGAGCTTGCCGTGACCGATCTCGCGCCGGCCCGGCGAACCCATCCGGCCCGCCTCGCCGGTGGAGTAGGGCGGGAAATTGTAATGCAGCATGAAGTGCGAGCGGTACTCGCCCTCGAGCGCGTCGATGATCTGCTCGTCCTGGCCGGTGCCGAGCGTGGTCACCACGATCGCCTGGGTCTCACCGCGGGTGAAGAGCGCCGAGCCATGGGCGCGCGGCAGCACGCTCACCTCGGCGGAGATCGGCCGCACCGTCTTGGTATCGCGGCCGTCGATGCGCTGGCCGCGCTCCAGGATCGCGCCCCGCACGATATCCTTCTCGAGGTTCTTGAGCAGCTTGAGGGCGAGGGTCCGCTGCGGCTCTTCGGGGAAGAGCTCCTCCGCTTTCACCTTCGTGGCCTCGAGCCGGTTCTGGCGCGCCTGCTTCTGCACCTCGGCGTAGGCCGCGGCGAGATCGCCCGCGATCGCGTCCCGAAGCTTCGCCTCGATCGCTTCCGCCTCGGGCGAGGCGGGCGTCAGGTCCCAGGGCTCCTTGGCAGCGGTCTCGGCGAGCTCGATGATCGCCTGGATCACCGGCTGGAACTCCTGGTGGCCGAACATGACGGCGCCCAGCATCACGTCCTCGGAAAGCTCCTTCGCCTCGGACTCCACCATCAGCACGCCTTCTTGCGTCCCCGCGACCAAGAGGTCGAGCTGGCTCGACGGCAGCGCGTCGAGCTTCGGATTGAGCACATACTGGCCGTCGATGTAGCCGACGCGCGCGCCCGCGATCGGGCCCAGGAACGGAATTCCGGAGATGGTGAGCGCCGCCGACGCGCCGATCAGTGCCACGATGTCGGGATCGTTCTCGAGGTCGTGGCTCAGCACCGTGCAGATCACCTGGGTCTCGTTGCGGAAGCCCGGGGCGAACAGCGGCCGGATCGGCCGGTCGATGAGCCGCGAGGTCAGCGTTTCCTTCTCGGAGGGCCGGCCCTCGCGCTTGAAGAAGCCGCCGGGGATCTTGCCCGCGGCGAAGGTCTTTTCCTGGTAGTTGACGGTGAGCGGGAAGAAATCCTGCCCCGGCTTCACCTGCCGATTGGCGACCGCGGTGCAGAGCACTGTGGTCTCGCCGTATGTCGCCATCACCGCGCCGTCGGCCTGGCGCGCGACTTTTCCGGTCTCAAGTACGAGGCGGCGGCCGCCCCATGTCAGTTCCTTGCGAAATATCTGGAACATCTCTCTCTTCCTTCTTTCAGAAACGGGGGAAGGCGCGGCGCGATCGCGCGGCCGGCGTCAAGCGCCAGAGCCGTGATCGCGGCAAGCGCGCCCGGTATCTCGGTTGAATGGTCTGGTCCTGCATCCGGCCGCGGCAGAGCCCAAGCGAGCGAGGGGACAGGCTGGATCCGGCGTTCCGATCTTGCGCCGGTAGGTCGCGGCATCGTCAGCGCCGCAAACCCAAACGATCGATCAAGGCCTCGTAACGGGCGGGATCGGTGCGTTTCAGATAGTCGAGCTGGCTGCGCCGCTGACCCACCATGACCAGGAGACCGCGCCGGGAATGGAAATCCTTGCTGTGCGTGGCCAGGTGCTCGGTCAGGTTCTTGATGCGCTCGCTCAGGACCGCGACCTGTACTTCCGGCGAGCCGGTGTCGCCCTCCTTGCGGGCGTATTCCTTGATGACCTCCTGCTTGCGCGGGAGTGCAATCGACATCGGGAGTCTCCTATGTCTAAAGGTTCAAGACACGCACCGGACGAAGCGCGCCGTCTGCGATCTCCGCGAGCGCCACCAGCTTGGTGCCGCAGGTGGCGCGGATGCGCTGGCCGTTGCCAAGCTCCAGCATGAAGGCCCGATCGATGGGTCGGAGCAGGAGGACGGCCTGGCCGCATCGCAAGCGGGCCGCTTCGGCCTCCGTCAAGGCAAGTGCCGGGATGTCGTCCAGCGCCGTCTCAACCGGAAGCAGGTGCTCGAATGGGCCGGGACTATGCCCGAGGGAGGTGAGTTTATCCAGGGAAATCGCGTGGCCCTCGTGGAAGGGCCCGACCCGCGTGCGCCGGAGCGCCGAAATATGCCCAAAGCTGCCCAGACTCAGGGCCAAATCGCGTCCGAGCGCGCGGATATAGGTGCCTTTGCCCACCTCTGCCTCGAATTCGGCGTGGTCGGGGTCGGGCAGGCCGAGCAGGCGCAGGCTCTCGACCCGTACCGGTCGCGCTTCCAATCCCACGGTCTCACCGCCACGGGCGAGCGCGTAGGCGCGTCGACCCGCTACCTTGAGGGCGGAATAGTCAGGCGGCCGCTGGCTGATCTCGCCGGTGAAGACCGGTAGAGCCGCCAAGATCTCGCCATGGGTTGGGCGCCGGTCCGAGACCGCGGTGACCGCGCCCTCGGCGTCGTCGGTCTCGCGCGCCTCGCCCCAGCGCACCGTGAAGCGATAGGTCTTGCGGGCGGCCATGGCCCAGGCGACGGTCTTGGTGGCCTCGCCGAGTGCCACCGGCAGGATGCCGCTCGCCAGCGGGTCGAGGGTCCCGCCGTGGCCGGCTTTCTCGGCATCGAAGAGCCGCCGGACCACCGCTACCGCTCGCGCCGAGCTCACGCCCACGGGCTTGTCGAGCGCCAGCCAGCCATGGACCGGCTGGCCCCGCCGCTTACGCGCCACCGTCGTCCTCGGAACTCTCGTCGGGGCCCGGGTCCTGGGATTCGGTGACGTCCCGCTGGACCTCGGGCCGGTGCAGGATCTCGTTGATGCGATGGGCATGATCGAAGGACTCGTCGAGCATGAAGGAGAGCGTCGGCGTGAAGCGGAGCGGCACCTCGCGGGCGATGAGCCCGCGCAGATAGGGCGCGCCGCGCTTCAGGCCCGCGAGCGTCTCGGGCGCATGAGCGCCCGCGAGCGGCATCACGAACACCGTCGCGTGCTTCAGGTCCGGGCTCATGCGCACTTCCGTCACCGTGAGCGTCGCGTCGACGAGCGCGGGGTCGCGGAGCTCGTGGCGCTCGAAGATGCGGGCGAGCCCATGACGCACCTCCTCGCCCACGCGCAGCTGGCGCGCGGAGGGCTCGGTGCGGGATCTCGGCTGTTTCCTCATGGCGGCAATGGCTCCCCGCGCCGAAGCGACACGCGGACGGGGATCAGTCTCACGCAGTCGCGCGCGCGACCTCCTCCATCTCGAAGCACTCGATGACGTCGCCGACTTGGATGTCCTGGTAGTTCTCGAACGCCATGCCGCACTCGTAGCCTTCCTTGACCTCGCGCACCTCGTCCTTGAAGCGCTTGAGCGTCTTCAGGCTGCCCTCGTGGACGACGACGTTGTCGCGCAGCAGGCGGACGCGGGCGCCGCGGCGGACCGAGCCCTCGGTCACCATGCAGCCGGCGACCTTGCCGGCCTTGCTCATGGTGAAGACCTCGCGGATGGTCGCGTTGCCGAGGAAGCGCTCGCGAAGCGTCGGCGCCATCATGCCGCCGAGCGCCTTCTTCATGTCGTCGATCACGTCGTAGATAATCGAGTAATAGCGGATCTCGACGCCGTCGCGCCGGGCCATGTCGCGCGCCTGCGGGTTGGCGCGCACGTTGAAGCCGACGATCACCGCGGCCGAGGCCTTGGCGAGGATCACGTCGCTCTCGTTGATGCCGCCGACCGCGGAGTGCAGCACGCGGAGCTTCACTTCCTCGCCCGAGAGCTTCTCGAGCGAGCCCACGATCGCCTCGAGCGAGCCCTGCACGTCGGACTTGACCACGACGGCAAGCTCCTTGGCGGCGCCGGCGGCAATCTGCGAGAACATCTGCTCCAGCGTGCCGCGGGCGCCTTGCGCCGCCTGCTGCTCGCGCCGGCGCCGCTGGCGGAACGCGGCGATATCGCGCGCCTGGCCCTCGTCGGCCGCGACCGTGAAATCATCGCCGGCGAGCGGCACGCCGTTCAGCCCCTGGACCTCGACCGGCATGGCGGGGTCCGCGGAATCGATGGTTGCGCCGCGGTCGTCGAGCAGCGCGCGCACCCGGCCCCATTCGCTGCCGGTGACGAAGATGTCGCCGACCTTGAGCGTGCCGCGCTTGATCAGCACGGTGGCGACCGCGCCGCGGCCGCGCTCGAGCTTCGCCTCGATCACCACGCCTTCGGCGGGCCGGTCCGGATTGGACTTGAGGTCGAGGATCTCCGCCTGCAGCAGGATCGCCTCCTCGAGCTTGTCGAGGCCGGTCTTCTTGAGCGCGGAGACTTCGACGTCGAGGACGTCGCCGCTCATCTTTTCGACCACGATCTCGTGCTGCAGCAGCTCTTGGCGCACCTTGTCGGGATTGGCGTCGGGCTTGTCGACCTTGTTGATGGCGACGATGATCGGCACCTTCGCCGCCTTGGCGTGGCGGATCGCCTCCACCGTCTGCTCCTTGATGCCGTCGTCGGCCGCCACCACCAGCACCACGATATCGGTGACGGTGGCGCCGCGCGCGCGCATCTGGGTGAAGGCCTGGTGACCCGGTGTATCGATGAAGGTGATCTTCTCGCCGCTCGCGAGCGTCACCTGATAGGCGCCGATGTGCTGGGTGATGCCGCCGGCCTCGCCGGCCGCCACGTCGGTGTGGCGGAGCGCGTCCAGGAGCGACGTCTTGCCGTGATCGACGTGGCCCATGATGGTGACGACGGGCGGACGCGGCTGCTGCGTCTCCGCCGCGTCGGCCTCGCCCTTGAGCCCGAGCTCGATGTCGGATTCGGCCACCCGCTTCAGCTTATGGCCGAATTCGGTGACGACCAGCTCCGCCGTGTCGGCATCGATCACCTGGTTGATGGTTGCCATGACGCCCATCCGCATCAGTGCCTTGATGACGTCGGTGCCGCGCTCGGCCATCCGGTTGGCGAGCTCCTGCACAGTGATCGTCTCGGGCACCACGACGTCGCGCACGATCTTGGTCGGCTCCTGCAGAGCCTGCAGCTGGTGGGCGCGTTGCTTCTCGCGCGCGCGGCGCACCGAGGCCAGGCTCCGCATGCGCTCTTCGTCGCCCTGGCTGAGAACGCGGCTCACCGTCAGCTTGCCGGTGCGCCGGCGCGGCTCGTCCCGGCGCGGGACCAGGGTCGGCTTGCGCGCCTCGGTCTTGCCGCGCTTGGGCTCGTCTTCCGGCTCTTCTTCGATCTTGACTTTCCCGGCGGCGGAGAGCGCCGCCACCTTGGCGGCCGCAGCCTTGCCGGCGCGCTCCGCCATCTCGCGGCGTTTGTCTTCCTCGGCCTTGCGCTTGCCTTCGGCCTCGACGCGCTGCTTCGCCTCTTCCTCGGTCTTGCGTTTGGCCTCTTCCTCCTCCTGGCGCCGGCGCGCATCGTCCTCCCGGCGCCGGCGATCCTCCTCCAGGCGCAGCTCCTCTTCCTCGCGGTGGCGGTCGGCGTCGAGCACGGCCTGCTTGCGCGCCTCCTCGTCGGCGAGGATCGCGCCCTTGAGGGCGCGCTGGCGCGCCGCCTGCTCGCTCGGCGTGAGCCCGCGCGGCAACACGATCGGCGCGCGCTTGGCGCCGGCCGGACCCTGAATCCCGGCGCCGGCCCCGCCGGCAGCCGACTTGGCGCCGGGCTGCTGCGTCTCGGGCTTCTCGGGTTGGCCCGGCGTCACCGCGCGCTTGCGGCGCACCTCCACCTGCACGGTCTTGGAGCGGCCGTGCGGGAAGCTTTGCCGGACCTGGCCGGTCTCGATCGGCTTGCGCAGCTCCAGCCGGCCGCCGCCGGGGCGGCCAAGGCTCAGCGGCCGCTTGCTTTCCTGTTCGTTGTTATCCGTCATCTCGGTCCGATCGAAGTTCCTTGCTGCAGAGATACACCACCGTCGCTCTTGCTCGCCAACGGCTCGCGAAATCCCGCGAGGCGTCCGGCAACGGCCAGAAAAGTCTCGGCCAGCGGCCCCGCCTTCAAGACGGCGTGCACCGCGCTCTCGCGGCCGAATGCGGCCCCCAGCTCCGCCGAGGTCAGCGCCTCCACCAGCGGCAATCCCGGCGCACGCGCCTTGAGCTTGCCCCGGCCGTCCGCGCTGCCATCGGCGGCGGCGATCAGCACCGCCGCCCGGCGGGCATCGAGCGCCGCCTCGACCTTGACGAAACCGCAGACGGCGAGCCCCGCGCGACGGGCGAGCCCGATAAGCTCGATGGCGCGCCGAACCAGCAGCTCCTCGACCCGCCGGTCGAGGTCGTCGTCGACCCCGACCGTTGCCCGCGCCGCCCGGCCGAAAAGGCGCTTCTTGACCGCGCGCGCTATTATATCGCGCCGGGCAAGCGTCCACAAACCCCGGCCCGGCAAGCGCTCCGCCACGTCCGGATGGATCCGGCCGTCGGGTCCGACGACGAAGCGGATCAGCTCCGGCTTGGCCCGCACCTCGCCCGTCACCAGGCAGCGCCGGAGCGGTCCGGTGTCCTCTAGGTCGAGCGGTGCCAGAGCCTCGGTCGTGGCGCTACTCCTTGGCCTCGCCCCCGGCGGGAGCGGCTTCGTCCGCGAACCAGTGCGCGCGCGCCGCCATGATGATGGCGTTCGCCGCGTCGGGCTCGAGCTTCAAGTTGGCAGGCATCATCTCGGCGAGCTCGTCGCCGGCGAGATCGGCAAGGTCGTCCAGGGTCTTCACACCCTTCTCGCCCAGCGCCACGAGGCGCTGCGGCGTCAGACCCTCGATCGCGGCGACCTCGTCGCTGACGCCGAGCTCCTTGCGCTTGGCCTCGGCGCTCGCCGCTTGCTCTTCCAGGAATGTCCGCGCCCGCTGCTGCAGCTCCGCCGCGATCGCCGGCTCGAAGCCTTCGATCCCCGCGAGATCCTCGGTCGCGACGAACGCCACTTCCTCGACCGAGGTGAAGCCCTCCGTAACCAATAGATGGGCAATCACATCGTCGACGTCCAGTGCCTCGATGAACATCTGGCTGCGGCTGCGGAACTCCTCTTGGCGACGCTCGGACTCCTCGGCCTCGGTCAGGATGTCGATGTCCCAGCCCGTGAGCTGCGAGGCGAGCCGCACATTCTGGCCGCGCCGCCCGATCGCGAGGCTGAGCTGGTCGTCCGGCACCACCACCTCGATCCGGCGCTGCTCCTCGTCCATCACCACCTTGGCGACCTCGGCGGGGGCCAGCGCATTCACCACGAAGGTCGCGGGGTCCTGCGACCACGGGATGATGTCGATCTTCTCGCCTTGCAGCTCCGCCACCACCGCCTGGACGCGGCTGCCGCGCATGCCGACGCAGGCACCCACGGGATCGATGCCGCTGTCGTTGGAGATCACCGCGATCTTGGCGCGGCTGCCGGGGTCGCGCGCGACCGCGCGGATCTCGATAATGCCGTCATAGATCTCCGGCACTTCCTGGGCGAATAGCTTGGCCATGTACTGCGGGTGCGTGCGCGACAGGAAGATCTGCGGTCCCCGCACCTCCTGGCGCACGTCGTAGATATAGGCGCGCACGCGCTCGCCCTGGCGGAAGGTCTCGCGCGGCAGCAGCTCGTCGCGCCGCAGGATCGCCTCGGCCCGGCCCAGATCCACGATCACGTTGCCGAACTCGACGCGCTTGACGAGGCCGTTCACGATCTCGCCGATACGGTCCTTATACTCCGCGTATTGCCGCTGACGCTCGGCATCGCGCACCTTCTGCACGATCACCTGCTTGGCGGTTTGCGCGGCGATGCGGCCGAAATCGATCGGCGGCAAGGGGTCCGTGATGAAGTCCCCGACCTCGGCCTCGGGATTGAAGCGGCGCGCCTCGGTGAGCGGAATCTGCGTCGCCTCGTTCTCCACGGGATCCTTTACCTCGCGAAAGCGCATCAGCCGGATCTCGCCGTTCTTGCGGTCGATCTCGGCCCGGATGTCGTACTCCTGCCCGTACTTCGAGCGGCCCGCCTTTTGGATCGCCTGCTCCATCGCGACCAGCACCTCGTCGCGGTCGATGCCCTTGTCGCGCGCGACCGT
>DATMMM010000381.1:0-7102 GCA_035569735.1 Allostellaceae bacterium
CCTTTCCCGTTTTGACCGGCATCCCAAAGAACCGGCATTTCCTCGCTATTTCCGTAGCTTTCCTCAAAGTAGGCGCCCTGCCAAGTCCTTCCGGTGGGCGGCGCGCACACTCCGCGCTTGACGGGCGCCTGGAGCAGCGAACACTCTCACAGCCATGCGGATCGATCATCAGCGGCTGCGCCGCCTCAGCAGCGCTCTCCTCGAGAAGACCGGCAGCCACCCGCCCGAGGCGAAGACGGTGGCCGATCATCTCGTCGATGCCAACCTCGCCGGCCATGACAGCCACGGTGTGGGCATGCTCCCGCACTACATGAGGAATTTCAAAGCCGGCACGCTGATCCCCAATCGAGTGCCCGAGGTGGTCAGCGAGAGCAGCACTTTCTCGGTCTGGGACGGCCGCAACGGTTATGGCCAAGTGATCGCGCGGGATGCGATGGGCTGGGCGACCGAGGCCGCCCGGCGCCACGGCGTCGCCGTGCACGGGCTGCGCAATACGCACCACATCGGGCGCGTCGGGACCTACGGCGAGATCGCCGCGGCTGCGGGGCTGGTCTCGATCCATTTCGTCAACGGCAACTCCGGCCCACCGCGCGTCACTCCGTTCCGCGGTCGCGAGGGGCGCCTCTCGACGAACCCGATCTGCATCGCTGTCCCCGGCACCAAGGACACGCCGCCGGTGGTGCTGGACATGGCGACCAGCCGCATCGCGATCGGCAAAGTGCGGGTCGCCTACAACAAGGGCAAGCCCGTGGTCGACGGCGCGTTGATCTCGGCGGATGGCAAGCCCACCACCGATCCCTCGGTGCTCTATAAGGAGCCATACGGCGCCGTGCAGCCTTTCGGCGAGCACAAGGGCTACGCCCTCGCACTCATCGCCGAGCTGCTCGCCGGTGCCGTGGTCGGCGCGGGCACCATTCAGCCCGCAAATCCCCGCGATCGCGGCATCCTCAACGGCATGCTGACGGTGGTGATCGACCCCGGACGGATGGCGAGCGCCGATTTTCTGCGCACCGAGATCGATGCGCTCATCGCCTATATGAAGGCGACGCAAGCCGCCGATCCCGCGCTGCCGGTCCTGGTGCCCGGCGAGCCCGAGCGCATCGCCCGGGCCGAGCGCATCGCTGGGGGCATCGAGATTGACGACACCACCTGGAAAGAGATCGGCGAAGCCGCCAAGAGCGTCGGAGCGACCTTCGAGGCGGCATGAGTCTACCGGCGATCGATCCGAGACGCCTCGATCTGGCGGCGGAGTTTCGAGCCCGTCCCTTCGGCCGTCACAGCCCTGAGCTGCAGGCGCTGCTCGACATCATGCGCCGCGCGGAGAATTGTCAGGACCTTCTCCTGGTGTCGGTCGCGCGCGGCCGCTGGGTGCTCGGCGAGCGTCAGCCCGACGGCAAGCCGCCACGCCTCTTCCACGCGCAAGTGTTCGAGAGCCGCGAAGCCGGCGAATGGGCGGCGTTCCGCCGGCGTTGGCAGACGCTCGCGGGCCGCGAGCTGGAGCTGCCGTGAAGACACCCGGCGTCGTCGGGTACCTCGATAGCCTCTACGCATCGCCCGGCGACGACGTGACGGTGCGGGTGAGCGTGCTCGATCCCGCGCGGCGCTATCGCGCGGAGCTGGTGCGCCTGATCTGCGGCGAGACCGGACCCGGCGGGCCCGGCCCCAAGGAAGAGCCGATCCCGAGCGGGCTCGCGGGCGAGCACGAGGGCCGCGAGCAGCCGGTGCCGATCGGGTCCTACGCCATCGTGGACGACATCCCGCCGCTCGATACCGTCGAGCTCTCGCTCCTGGTCTGGCCCACGCTTCCCGGGCGCGGGACGCAGGCGCTGATGGCTCTGGGCCCGGTGCGGCTGGTGCTCGACGACGCCGGAGCCGTGGCGATCGTGGTCGATGGCGAGGCGATCTCGACCCGGACGCCGCTGCGGCGCAGGGCGTGGTATCGCGTTGAGGCGCGCTACGATCCCGCGACGGGCTCAGCGAGCATCAGGAGTACTTCGCTTCCGGGCCCGCATATGGACCGCATTGCCGAAGCCGACGGCAAGCTGCGCACCGGTGTGCGCGGCACCGGACCGTTGCTCATCGCGGCCGCCGCGGGTCCCGACGGGGCGACCGATCACTTCAACGGCAAGCTCGAGGCACCGGCGCTGCGCTCAAGTAACCTAATGGCGGAGTGGGATTTCTCGCGCGGGATCGGCGCCGCGCGCGTAGAGGACGGCTCGGGCCATGGCCTCCACGGCCGCACCGTCAACGCGCCCAAGCGCGCGGTGACCGGCGCGCGCTGGGATGGCTCTGTCCACGATTGGCGAAGCGACCCCAGCCACTATGGCGCGATCCATTTTCACGCGGACGATCTCTATGACGCCGGCTGGGAAGCAAGCCTGCGCTTCCGCCTACCCGAGATACTCAGAAGCGGCTACTACGCGGTGAAGCTGCAGGCGTCGGGACCGCCGTTCCATGTCGGCTTCATCGTGAGCCCAAAGCGAGGCTCGCCGCGCGCGCAGGTCGCCGTGCTCGCCTCCACCGTGACCTACCTCGCCTATGCCAATTATAGGCGGCGCATGTCGCCGGGCCCGTTCGAGCTCACCATGGGAGCGCTGCCGACGGTCGACATGACCGACGTCCTTCTGGCCGAGCATCCGGAATTCGGCAGCTCGACCTACGATTTGCACAAGGACGGATTCGGCGTGGGCCACGCCTCGGCGCGGCGGCCGCTTTTCAACATGCGCCCGACCGGGCGGTTCTGGAACTTCGCCATGGACCTCTGCCTGATCGACTGGCTGGAGGCGCAAGGGATCGCCTACGACGTGATCTCCGAGCACGAGCTTCAGGAGCGCGATGGCGAGTTGCTGACGCCTTATCGCGTTGTGCTGACACCCAGCCATCCCGAGTATTTCTCGCTGGAGATGCTGACGGCGCTCGAGGCCTACCTCGGCGCGGGCGGCCGGTTCATGTATCTCGGCGGCAACGGGTTTTATTGGCGGGTCAGTTTCGATCCCGCGCATCCCGGCCTGATCGAGCTGCGCCGCGCCGAGGACGGCACGCGCGCCTGGGCGGAGCAGCCCGGCCAGTATTATCATGCGACCGGCGAGTACGGCGGGCTCTGGCGCCGGATCGGCCGGCCGCCCAACGCGCTGGTCGGCATCGGCTTCATCGCCCAGGGCTTCGACGCCTCGACGTACTACCGCCGGACACTCGCCTCGCGGGATCCACGGGCTGCGTTCCTGTTCTCGGGCATCGAGGAGGACGTGATCGGCGATTTCGGCGCCTGGGGTGGTGGCGCGGCCGGGCTCGAGATCGACTGCTACGATGCCAGTCTGGGCTCGCCGCCGCACGCGCTCGTCGTGGCCTCCTCCGAAGACCACAGCAATGCGTTCCTGCTGGTGAACGAGGAGATGCTCTCGAACTCGCGCGGCGTCGATGGCACGCTCAATTCGCGCATCAAGGCGGATATCGTATTCTTCGAGACGCCGGCCGGCGGCGCCGTGCTCTCGACGGGATCGATCGCCTTTGTCGCGAGCCTCGCCCAGGACAGTTACGGCAACAACATCTCTCGGCTGATCCGAAACGCCCTCGATCGCTTCCTGGATCCGGCGCCCTTCAAGCTACCCTAGCCCGATGAGCACTGCTGCTGCGCGCTTCGTGGGCTCTCGGCCGGTTGCGGTCTGTGCGGCGGCGCACAACCATGCCGCCGAAGACAGGCTGGAACGGCGCGGACGCTTGTGAGTTATCGGTCGGCTGGGTTGGGGCACAGGGATCGCCTCGGCCGCGGCCCTCAAAATCGACCGGAGATGGGGATGCCAACCACTCGCCCTCTCGCCCTGGTGACGGGGGCATCGACAGGTATCGGATACCAGCTCGCGAAGTGCTGCGGCAAAGGCGGCTTCGACCTGCTCGTCGCCGCCGACGAGGCTGAAATCGAGCACGCGGCGGCCGACTGTCGTTCGCTCGGCGTCGAGGTGGAGGCCGTTCAGGCCGACCTCGCGACCACCGAAGGGGTCGACAGGCTGCTGGCCGCCGCCAGAGCGGACGGCCGACCGGTCGATGCCTTACTCGCCAATGTCGGCCGCGGGCTCGGCAAGGCTTTTCTGGATCAGGACTTCGCGTTGGTCCGGCGCGTCGTGGACACCAACATCACCGGCACGCTCTACCTGATCCAAGAAATTGGCCGCGAAATGCGCGCGCGCGGCGAGGGCCGCATTCTCATCACCGGCTCCATCGCCGGTTTCATGCCGGGCACCTATCAAGCCGTCTACAGCGGCACAAAGGCCTTCCTCGATTCCTTCTCATACGCGTTGCGGCACGAGTTGAGGGGCTCGGGCGTCAGCGTCACCTGCCTGATGCCGGGCGAAACCGAGACGGAGTTCTTCGCACGCGCGGACCTGCTCGACACCAAGCTCGGACAGTCGAAGAAGGACGACCCCGCGAAGGTCGCGCGACAGGGCTTCGAGGCGATGATGAAAGGCAAGGGAGAGGTCATCACGGGCTGGCAGAACAAGCTGCAAGCCGCCATCGCGCACCTTTTGCCGGCGGGTATCTCAGCCGAGCTGCGCCGCTCCAAGGCAGAACCGAAATCGCAGCACTAGGTCCAGGGGGCCGGCGCGCGACTCCGCCGATTTCGAGGCTTATTGCGATTGCGTCTAGACGCGGTAATCGGTGCCGAGGTGGAAGAGACAATCGCCGCGCTCGGTGCGGCCGGGAATGCGCTTGCATAGCACGACGCCGTCGCGCTCGAAGCGGACGACCTCAGGCTCGCGCCAGGGCGTGTGCGAGAAATGGATGGCGGCGGCGGGCTGATCCTTCTTGACGGTATCGCCGAGCTCCACCAGCGGCTCGAAGAGCCCACCCTCGCTGGTGTAGACGAAATAATCGGGGCCGCCGATCTCCATGAGCCGCGTACCCGGTGAAGGCTCGACGCGGAGATCGCCGACGATGCCGAGATGCTTGAGGAGCCGCCGGACCCCGGTTTCCGCGATCTTGAGCGCCGTGGGCGTGACCGTGCCGGAGCCGCCCGCCTCGGTGCCGATCGAGGTCACGCCATGCCGATGCGCAGAGGCCGCGAGCGTCTGGTCTGCGCCCATGCCCAGAGGATTGTTCGAGACATAACCGATTGGCGCGCCAAAGACCTTGAGCAGCTCCAGCACCTTCGCGTTCCGCTCAGTGTCGCCCGGCACCACGGAACCGAGCGCGCTCGGCACATACATGAGCGAGCTGCCGCCCGAATGCAGATCGAAGGCGTAGTCGCAGAGCGGCAGGATCACGCTGTCGATGTAGTGCGCGATCATCTTGGTGGGCGTGCCGTTGGGATCGCCCGGGAAGGACCGATTGAGGTTGCCGCCGTCGATCGGCGAGGTCCGGCGCCCCGCCATCGCCGCCGGAAAGTTCGCGGCGGGAATGAAGATGATGCGGCCCTGCACCTGCTCGGGGCGAAGCTCCCGGATCAGCTTCATCAGCGTGACCTGGCCCTCGTACTCGTCGCCGTGGTTGCCGGAGTTGAGCAGCACGGTCGGGCCTTTGCCGTTCTTGAGACACGCGACGGGGATGGGTATCCAGCCGTAAGCGGACTCGTGGACGGAGTGCGGCAGCCGCAGGAAGCCGGTCTGCCGGCCGGCCTTCTCGAAATCGACGGTCGAGGAAATACGCGTACCGGTCATGGTCGATGTACCTGTTTCGGTGTGGGAGAAACCGCGGTGGGTCTCACGTCGCGTAGTCGGGCTCCTCGCGGTCGAGGATGCGGCGCCAGGCGTCGAGGTGCAACCTCGCGTCGTACCGGTCGCCCCAGACCCCATGATAGTTCCTGCGCAGCCGATCGGGCTGCCGCCTGAGCATGCCGCCCGCCATGCGCGCGGTCAGCTGATACATGCAGGTGCGCTCGGCGGTATAGAGCTCGTCGAAAGCGTCGTGCACGTTCGGTCCCACCACAGTGACGCCGTGATTCGCCATCACCATGATGGTCTTCTCGCCCATGAGCTCGGCGATCCGATCGCCTTCCTCGTTGTCGGCGACGGGGCCGTTCGCGGCATCGTCGTAGACGATGCGCTCATCGAGCGAGAGATCGTTGTGGTGCGACAGCTCCAGCCGGCCACCCTCCATCAGGGAGAGCGCGGTCAGATAGGGCGGATGCACATGCATCACGCAGCGCGCCTGCGGATGCCTCAAGTGAATGCGCGCGTGGATGTGAAAGGCGACTTTGCGCAGCTCGCCCCGGCCGCGCACGACCTCGCCCTCGAGATCGCACACGATGAGGTTGCTGGCGGTGATCTCCTGGAACAGCAAGCCGCGCGGGTTGATCAGAAAGTGCTTGTCCTCGCCCGGCAGCATCAGGCTGTGGTGATTGCCGATCTGCTCGTTCATGCCGAGGCGCGCGTGCACGCGAAAGGCCGCCGCGAGGTCGCAGCGCAGCTGCCACTCCAGATCCTCGACTGGCCTCACCTCTCGCCGCGAAGTCATGCGGTTGAGCCTCTTCGCGATCACGCCGGCAGGTCAGATTGGCATGGCGGCGCGTGACTTGCAAAGAGCCGTGCCCTCCGCTCCTCAGGGCCTGCTCGCGGCAAGCGCCGCCGCGACTTGGGCGCGGAGCGAGGGCTCGCCCGGCACGAAGCGCCGCTCGAAGAGCGCAGTGCCGACCGTGAAACCATCGACGTCGAGGCCGTCGAGCTCACGCACGCGTGCGGGGCAGTCTACGGATCCCGCGACGATCAGCTTGCCGCGGAGTGCCCGTCGGGCGGCGCGCACGAGGTCGAGCGCAGGCGACACGATCGAACGGAAGGCCAGAAGATCGACGCCCGCGCAGCCGAGCTCGTCGGCGCGCCGGCAGTCGGCGGCGATCTCCTCGGACGAGCCCCGAAGCACGGTCGGGTGGCCCTCGGGTTGGCCCGCGAACGGGAAATACTCGATCCCAGCGGCGCCGCCGATCTCGGTCAGGACGGCCGCCATATCTCCGCCGCCCAGCAGGCGGTCGACGCCGAGCCCAAGCGCCGCCCGAGCGGATTGGCGCGTCGCCTCAGGCGTCAGACTCACGACCTCGAGATAGCTGGTGGCGCCGCTTTGCTTGATGCGCCGGTGGAGCGCGCCGAGCAATTCCGGCGCCACGCCCACATCCTTG
>DATMMM010000382.1:0-6025 GCA_035569735.1 Allostellaceae bacterium
TGCCGTCGTCTTCGATTCCGCCGAGACCACCTTCCGTAACCGCATCTATCCCGCCTACAAGGAGCACCGCCCGCCGGCGCCCGACGATCTCGTGCCGCAATTCAAGCTGGTGCGCGAGGCGACCGAGGCCTTCAACATCTGCCAGATCGAGGCGACCGATTACGAGGCCGACGACCTCATCGCCACCTACGCCAAGCTGTTCAAGGAGCAGGGCACCCGCGTCACCATCGTCTCGTCGGACAAGGATCTGATGCAGCTGGTCGACGACCAGGTCGGCATGCTCGACACGATCAAGACGCCGGCCAAGGTGATCGGCGCCGCCGAGGTGAAGGAGAAATTCGGCGTCTTCCCCGACAAGGTGATCGACGTCCAGGCCCTCTGCGGCGACAGCGTCGACAACGTGCCCGGCGTGCCGGGGATCGGCGTCAAGACGGCGGCCGAGCTGATCGGCGTCTATGGCAGCCTGGAGAATTTGCTGAAGCGCGCCGAGGAGATCAAGCAGCCGAAGCGGCGGCAGAACCTGATCGAGTTCGCGGAGCAAGCGCGGATCTCCAAGCGCCTGGTCACCCTCGATGCCGATATTCCCCTGCCGCTGCCGCTGGCGGATTTCGCGGTCAGGCCGCTCGACGGCCAAAAGCTCGGGGCGTTCTTGCAGGCGCAGAACTTCCGCTCGCTGCTGAACCGGCTCGACGCACAGCTCAGGGCCGCCATCGGTAATGGCGCCGCGGCCTCCGCCGCGCGCCCAGCCCCGCCCGCGTCGCCGCCGACGGGCGCCAACGGCGCGATGCCGGTGGCGGTTCCCGAAAACCTTGCGGCGGTCAAGCCCGCCTACGAGCTCGTGCAGGACATGGCGACCCTCGAGCGCTGGATTGCCAGCGCTCTCGCCGAGGGCGCGGTGGCGGTCGTGACGACGTCCTCCGACGCGTTGCGTGCCGAGCTGGTGGGCGTGTCGCTGGCGGTCGAGCCGGGTGTGGCCGGCTATATCCCTTTGGGCCATCGGGCGCTCGTCGAAGGTCTTGATCTCGGCGATACCCCCGCCTCGGGGCCCGAGCTGAGACAGATCCCGCGCGACCGCGCGCTCGAGCGTCTCAAGACCCTGCTGGAGGACCCCGGCATCCTCAAGATCGGCCACAACGCCAAGTTCGCGCTCGAGGTGTTCCGGCGTCATGGCATCGCGATGGCGCCGGTCGACGACACGCTGCTGCTCTCCTTCGTGCTCGAAGGCGGCCGGCATGGCCACGATATCGACGAGCTGGCGCCGCTCCACTTCGGTCACGAGACCATCAAGGTGAAAGACCTGATCGGCAGCGGAAAGAGCCAGATCGGCTTCGCCGCCGTGCCGCTCGACCGGGCGCGCGACTACGCAGCGGAGCTCGCGGACTACACGCTGCGGATCCATCGCCTGCTCCGGCCGCGGCTCGTCGCCGAGCATATGGTGAGCTTCTACGAGACGGTGGAGCGGCCGCTGGTGCCGGTGGTGGCGGAGATGGAGCGCGCGGGCATCCTGGTCGACCGCGCCCGGCTCCGCGAGCTCTCGGCGGACTTCGCGGGCCGCATGGCCGAGCTCGAGCGCGAGATCTACAAGCTCGCCAAGCACGAGTTCAACTTGGGCTCGCCCAAGCAGCTCGGCGAGGTGCTGTTCGACGAGCTCAAGCTCGCGCCCGGCAAGAAGATGAAGACTGGCGCCTACGGCACCGACGCGAGCGTTCTCGAGGAATTGGCGCTCGAGCACCCGCTCCCCGCGCGCGTCCTCGACTGGCGCCAGCTGCAGAAGCTCAAGAGCACCTACGCCGACACGCTGGTCGAGCAGATCGATCCGGGGACCGGCCGGATCCACACCAGCTATTCGCTCGCGGGCGCGGTCACCGGACGGCTTTCCTCGACCGATCCCAATCTGCAGAACATTCCGATCCGCAGCGAGGAGGGCCGCAAGATCCGCCGCGCCTTCGTGGCGGCGCCGGACCACGTGCTGCTGTCGGCGGATTACAGCCAGATCGAGCTGCGTCTCGCGGCGCACGTCGCGGGCGTCGAGGCACTCAAGGCCGCCTTCCAACGCGGCGACGACATCCATGCCATGACCGCGAGCGAAGTGTTCGGCGTCCCCATGAAGAAGATGGACCCGACCACGCGCCGGCGCGCCAAGGCGATCAATTTCGGCATCATCTACGGCATCAGCGCTTTCGGCCTCGCCCGGCAGCTTCAGGTGCCGCAGGCCGAATCCGCCGCCTATATCAAGGCCTATTTCGAGCGCTTCCCGGGCATCCGCGACTACATGGAGCGGATGAAGCAGCTCTGCCGCGAGTGCGGCTATGTCGAGACGATCTTCGGCCGGCGCTGCGTGATCCCCGGCATCAAGGATGCGAACCACGCGCGCCGCACCTTCGCCGAGCGCCAGGCGATCAACGCGCCGCTGCAAGGCTCGGCCGCGGACATCATCAAGCGCGCGATGGCACGCGTGACGCCGGCGCTCGCCCAGGCGGGGCTCAAGGCACGCATGCTGCTCCAGGTGCACGACGAGCTGGTCTTCGAGGTGCCGGTCAAGGAGACCAACGAAGTGGCCTCGCTGGTAAAGGAGGTCATGGAAGGCGCGGTCGGGCCCTCGCATGCCCTCTCGGTGCCCCTGGTGGTGGAGACCGGCTCGGCGCAGAATTGGGAAGAGGCGCATTGAGCGCCGCCCGAAGGAGGTTCTCATGAAAGCGACCGTGGTCGAAGAGGATTTCGCCGTGGCGCCGCAGGTGACCGCAAGCGACATCGCCGACCTCGCCAAGGAAGGCCTGAAGACGCTGATCAACAACCGGCCCGACGGCGAGGAGCCAGGTCAGCTCTCTTCCGCCGAGGCGCGCGCGCAAGCGGAGAAGCTCGGGCTGCAGTACATCTACCTGCCCGTGCGCACCGACACGATCACCGCCGCCGACGTCGATGCCTTCGCCCGCGCGCTCGAGAGCAGCCCGAAGCCCATCCTGGCGCATTGCCGCTCCGGGACCCGCTGCTATCTCCTCTGGGCCGCCACGCAAGCCGCCCAAGGCAAGGACGTGAACCAACTGGTGATGCGCGCCGCCGGCGACGGCTACGACCTCCGCGTCCTGCCCGACCTGCTGCGCCGGATCGGCAAGGGCTGAGTCGCTCGGCGGACTCGGCGCGAGCCCCCTCACTCTCCCCGCTTCCGGTTAGGGGTCATCCGGTCGCGCTGCGACCTGCAATCTTGTTGATGAACGCCGTGCGCGTCTGCGGATCCAGGTGTCGTACCAAGTGCCTAGCCAGGAAGTGGACCAAGGAGATCATCTGATGAGCCAAAGCCGCTTCACCCTCGGCTTTCCCTTGGAGTCAGTGCCCCGCGGAGTTGCACTTACGTACTGACCGCTTACCCGCAAGGCGCAGCCACGCGGCTTGTGTCCGGGTAATTCCACCTCGATCCCGGTCAGACCATTCGCGTGGCGACTTGCTCGAGCATCAGGTACCCCGCGTTTATCCAAGCTGGTGGAGCAGCCTTTGGGCGGGCGTGGCCGGCGCCGGAAAGCGCGGCAAGTGCGGCGCCGACCGCGTCGATGGTGTCGTCGACCTGCTCGGTCGTGTGTGCGGCACCGAGGAAGAAGCGCACGCGCGCCGCGCTTTCGGGCACCGCCGGATGGATGATCGGACCGGCGAGAATCCCCTGGGCCAAGAGCGCTTGCGAGAGGGCGAGGGCGACGCGGGATCCGCCGACCACGACCGGTACGACCGCCGAGCCCGCGCTGTGCCCGGTATCGAGGCCGCGCGCCTTCGCCCGCGCGAGGAAATACGCCGCGATCCGGCGCAGCCGGGCAACGCGCTCCGGCTCGGCGTGCAACAGGCTGAGCGCCGCGAGCGCGGCGGCGGCATCGGCCGGCGACAGGCCGACGCTGTAGAGGAAGCCGGGCGTCGTGTATTTCAAGTACTGAACGAGCGCGCGCGAGCCGGCGATGTAGCCGCCGCAGCTCGCCAGCGCCTTGCTCAAAGTACCCATCCAGATGTCGACATCGGCGCCGGCGACGCCGAAATGCTCGCCGATGCCGAAGCCGCGCTCGCCGAGCACACCGAAGGAATGCGCCTCGTCGACCATAAGGAAGGCCTTGTGGCGGCGCTTGACCTCGATGAAGCGCGGCAGGTCCGGCATGTCGCCGTCCATGCTGTAGACGCCTTCGATGACGAGGAGGACGCGCTCGAACTTGCCGCGATGGGCGGCCAGATAGGCGTCGGCAGCCGCCCAGTCATTGTGCGGGATCTTGACACGATGGGCGCCCGACAGGATGCAGCCCTGCAGCACCGAGTTGTGGATCAACTCGTCATGCAGGACGAGGTCCTTGCGACCGAGGAGATGGCCGATCACCGTGACGTTGGTCGCGTGGCCGCCGACGAAGACAAGAGCGTCCTCGGTGCCGAGCGTGGCGGCTAACTCCGCTTCCAGCTCGCGATGGATTGGCCGCTCGCCCGAGGCGAGACGACTGGCCGAGACCGAGGTTCCGTAGCGTGCAATGGCCGCCGCCGCCGCCGCGTTCACCCTTCGATCGCCCGACAAGTCGAGATAATTGTAGCTCGCGTAATTGATGCAGCGGCGCCCCTCGACGCTGATCTCGGCACCGGCGACGCCGTCGGCGACACGGAAATAGGGGTTCTCGAGACCGGCGCCGAAGAGCGCGGTCTCGCGGCGCTTCATCATGAGGTAGGGCGGATAACGGTCGAAGCGGCAGAGATCGTCGGAGACTGCCTCGTATCGCAGCTCCGGCGCCTCGACGAGCTGCGGATCGAAGTCGGACGAACGCGGCAACGCGGTGGCGGCTCTTCCCGAAGGCATCAGGCCTGCCCTTGCGCGATCAATGGGCGAATACACTCCAGCGGCCCGCAGCGACCCGATATCGGTCATCGTATGATCTCCTCTTCTGCCCGCGAGCGAGGGGAAAGGTGTCGCGGCACCGGCCCTTACAACTGGGCGCGATTTGCCTTGCGCCAAATTCATTTATCTTGTCGTTTCGATCGGAAATCCCGATCAAGCAGGCCGATGCCCGTGCCAAGGATCCATCAAGCGCTTGGAGAACAAAGCACTGACGCGCCGCTCGCCGATCAGGGCGATGAAGACGATTGGAGAGCTCAACCCGGGCGCGTGTTTATGAGCTCACGTCCGCGGCCGAAATTGCGCGTGAATTGGGAAGCTGGGACGGTCTTGGGTGTGTCTATGGGTGCTCGCTGTCCTCCGCGAAATGCGCAATCCGCTGGAGTTACGCAAGTCACGCGATTCTTGCTCGGCTATTATGCTATCCCTCGCTCGGGCCGACGCTTGCGCACTGATGAGCACGCGTCAGAATCGTGCCGGCTTCATTTTTTTCCGGAAGAGTCCTCATGCAACAGCGTCTCGATGCCGGCAAGATCGCGCCCGAGGGATATAGGGCCATGTCGGGCCTGCAGGCTTACGTCACGGGCTGCGGCCTCGAGCCCTTGCTGCTCGAGCTCGTGAAGATCCGCGCCTCCCAGATCAACGGTTGCGCGTTCTGCATCGCCATGCACACCAAGGACGCGCGCAAGCTGGGCGAGAGCGACGAGCGCATGCATTTGCTCAATGCCTGGGAGGAAGCGCCGGTGTTCAGCCCGCGCGAGCGCGCGGCGCTCGCCTGGACCGAGGCGGTGACCCTGGTGACCGAGGGTCACGTGCCCGACGCGGTCTACGAGGAAGCCCGCCGGCATTTCTCCGAGAAGGAGCTGGTCGATCTCACCTATGCGGTGATGGCGATCAACGCCTGGAACCGGCTCGCGATCGCCTTGCGCGCGCAGCCGATTGTCGCCCGCACCCGCGCCGGCGCGTAGCTCGTTTGTTCAGAGCGACTGAACTGCGGGACGCTAGGCTTTGCCCCGACAATCGGAGAGCGAGGGTGAAACTTGGCCGCGTCGTTCAGATCCGCACGAAGCGTCCGTCCCTGGGGCAGGCGAGCCCGAGCGCGCGCGTGCCTTCGCCGGTTCCGGTTGGGCTTTCCGGGGTGGGAGTGGGGCTTGCCCCGCACCAGCCAGTCATACCCAA
>DATMMM010000383.1:0-3554 GCA_035569735.1 Allostellaceae bacterium
GATCGGTTCGCTGGTCGTCTGGCATGGCAATCTCGCTCCATGGACGTTGGCGATCTACTCCCGCTTCCCCTGCAAAAAATTCCGGCCCTGCGCGCCGCGCGCGCCCTCAGGCCAGCCATGTCGTGCATTCCCCAACGACAATGAACCTAATATGGGTCGTTCCGCGGGAGCAGCACCGGCGGGCCATATCGCGTGCGCGGCCCCGAATGCGCCTGGTAGCGCGTTGCGGTTTTGCGGTGGGCACGCGCGAAGTACCAATAGATCCAGTCGGTTGACTGGATTGCCCGGAGACGCACGGGGATCCCAGCGGCTCCGTCGGGCGCCGGACGAAACTATCGCGTCAGCGAGTCTCCTCAGAGAGCCCACAACTTCGGTCCCATCGATGGCACAGCCGGTGCCGCACGGCCGCGTCCCGTCATCCCACGGTTACGTTTTCCGCCCGGATGCAAACACCCTTTACGCAACCTTCGACGCTCCGGCGACGCTGGGCGCGGTCACGAGACGAAGGTGGTTTCATGTTCCCGGAGAAGCGCAGCCGTAACCGGCAGCGCTTGAGGTGGTCCACGTGGAAAGGCCGGAGACCCGCACCGAGAGGCACAGGTCGGCCGGTGGCGAAATAAAAAGGCGGCGGAACTTCCGAGGGGCTCGGTGCTTGCACAGGCACGGAAGGAGATTGCCCATGCGAAACTTTGTCATGATTGCATGTGTCGCGTTGCTAGGGCTCGCCGCCTGTGGTGGCCGCGAGGAAAAGACGACCGTGGTGAATCCCCCGCCCGTACAGGTTGAGCCCGGCTCGACCGTGGTCGTGTCGCCGGGAACGACAACCAGGGTCTGCCCACCTGGCTACGCCACTTGCTGACCGCTGAACCCGTGAAGCGGCTGCTCTGACTCGCTCAGAGCGGCCGCTGTTCAGGCATCAAGGAGATCGATCCATGCTCTATTGGGCAGTGGTTTTCTTCATAGTCGCGATCGCGGCGGCGGTGCTCGGTTTCGGCGGAATCGCCGCGGCCTCAGCGCAGATTGCTCAGATCTTGTTCTACATTTTCTTGGTTTTGTTCATCATCTCGCTGATCGCCGGCCTGGCTCGACGAGGGGGTCCGCCACCCGTCTAGCAAGGGCCCTGGGCAGGGATTCAGCGCTTCGCGCCTCGAGCGGCCCAACCCACGGATGCCGCATCGGCGAGCCATGCGCCCACAGCACAAGGGCCCTGCCGTCTCCGGCCAGGGCCCTTGTCTTTGAATGGTGGAGCCACGGGGGTTCGAACCCCGGACCTCCGCAATGCCATTGCGGCGCTCTCCCAGCTGAGCTATGACCCCGCAACTACCCTCATTTTAGCGCATATGGCGCCCGCTCCGGGAGCGGAATTTCAGCGCTCCTCCTCGTCGACGTTCTCGATCACCTCGGCCATGTCGTCCTCGTCCTCGCCGAGCTCGGAGGCGTCCTCGAGGACCTCCTCCTCTTCCTCCTCGGCGCCTTCGGCGGCGGTCTCGCCCTCGGTGGCCTCGGCCTCCTCGGGCTCGGCCTCAGGCTCGGCTTCCGGCACCGGCGGTTTCTTCTCGACCTCGGGTTCGACCGGCTGCACCGGCGCCTTGCGGCGGGTCTTCAGCAACGCCTCGGGATCGTATTGCGTGCCGCATTTAGGACAGATGATCGGGTCGCGGTGCAGATCGTAATAGCGCGCCCCACAGCTCGGGCAGATCCGCTTCGCGCCCCATTCCGGTTTCGCCACGCTCGCTCTCCTACTCCGGCCTTCCGGGGAAGGGGGCCAATTGCCACGAACCCGGGGGTCTGTCAAAAGCAAAAATGCCGGATTGTCAGGGTCGCTTCGCCGGACTGTCGGGGCCGGCGCCCAATGTGCTAGGAACGGAGCCCTTAAGAACTCCTTGGATCGCTCGCTCGTGACGCCTCTCACTTCCGGCACCGCAGGACCCCTGAGAGGTAGGATCTCCGTGCCCGGAGACAAGTCGATCTCGCACAGGTCCCTCATCCTGGGTGCGCTGGCGATAGGCCGCACGCGCATCGAAGGGTTGCTCGAGGGCGAGGATGTACTGCGCACCGCCTCGGCGATCCGCGCGCTCGGCGCCACGGCGGAGCGCGGCAAAGACGGGGTATGGACCGTGACCGGCGTCGGAGTCGGCGGCTTCTCCGAGCCCGGCGACGTGCTTGATTTCGGCAATTCCGGAACGGGCATACGGCTCATGCTGGGCGCGCTCGCCACCACGCCCATCACCGCGGTCTTCACCGGCGACGCGTCGTTGCGCCGCCGGCCCATGGGTCGCGTCGCGCGCCCCCTCGAGCGGATGGGCGCGCGCATCCTGGCCCGCGACGGCGACCGCTTGCCGCTCACTCTGATGGGTGCCACCGATCCGCTGCCGGTCTCCTACACGCTGCCGGTGCCCTCCGCGCAGGTGAAATCGGCGGTGCTGCTCGCCGGCTTGAACGCGCCCGGCGAGACCACGGTGATCGAGCCACTGGCGACCCGCGATCACACCGAGCACATGCTGCGCCATTTCGGTGCGACGGTCGTGACGGCGGCGACCGCCGATGGCGGGCGGCAGATCCGTCTCAAGGGCGAGGTCGAGCTCAAGGGCCACGATCTCGTCGTGCCCGGCGATCCCTCCTCGGCCGCCTTCCCCATCGTGGCCGCGCTGATCCTGCCGAGCTCGGAAATCGAGATCACCGGCGTCAGCATGAACGAGCTCCGCACCGGGCTCCTGGTCACGCTCGGCGAAATGGGCGCGCGGATCGAGCGCGTGAACGCGCGTACCGCCGGCGGCGAGGAAGTCGCCGATCTGGTGGTGCGCGCGAGCGCGCTCAAGGGTGTCGAAGTGCCCGCCGAGCGGGCGCCGAGCATGATCGATGAGTACCCCGTGCTCGCCGTCGCCGCCGCCTTCGCGCAAGGACGGACCGTCATGCGCGGACTCGCCGAATTGCGCGTGAAGGAGAGCGATCGATTGAGCGCCGTGGCCGAAGGCCTCGCGGCCTGCGGCGTCAGCGTGGAGATCGAGGGCGATACGCTCGCAGTCGAGGGGCTCGGCGGCCGCCCGCGCGGCAATGCCGCGATCGCGGCGCGCCTCGACCACCGCATCGCCATGGCGTTCCTGGTCATGGGCCTTGCCGCGGAGCGCCCGGTCTCGATCGACGATGGCGAAACCATCAACACGAGCTTCCCCGGCTTCGTGCGGCTGATGAACGGGCTCGGCGCCAGCATCGCGGAGGTGACGGCGTGATCATTGCGGTGGATGGCCCCGCCGCCGCCGGCAAGGGCACGCTCGCACGACGCATCGCGCAGCACTATCGTCTCGACCATCTCGATACCGGGCGCCTCTACCGCGCGACCGCTCTCGAGGCGCTGCTCGCGGGTGGCGATCCTGCCGATCCCACGATCGCGGAGGCGGCAGTGCAGCGGGTGCGGCCCGAGCACCTTGGCGATCCCGAGCTCAACGAGGAGCGCGTGGCCAGAGCGTCCTCGGTCGTGGCGGCCATCCCCGGCGTGCGCGCAGCCTTGCTCGCCTTTCAGCGCGACTTCGCCCACCGCCCGGCGGGCGGCCGCG
>DATMMM010000384.1:0-5741 GCA_035569735.1 Allostellaceae bacterium
CCACCAGCTGGCGCCGGGCCGGAGGTAGGAGACGGTCTGCTCCACCGGCCAGCCGTAGATATAGAGACCATAGGAGAGATCGCCGAAACGCGCGGCGGGGATCACGGGGAGGCGCGGATGAAGCGCGAGGTAGAGCGCCAGATAACAGCCGAACACCGCGAACATCGGGATGAAGGATTGCAGCGGCACGCTCGCGACGATGCCGACGGCCGCAAGCAGCGCGAGGCGGCCGTTGAAGATGCCGCGGTCCCTGAGCTTGTAGAGCGCCATGCCCGTCACGAAGAACGCCAGCATCCAGCCGACGCCGCCGATGAAGCCGAGCGCCAGGTTCTTGTCGATCCACTTGTCGAACCAGAGAGAAAGCAGGCCCAGCGCCAGCAGCAGCCCGAGCACCGGGAGCCGGATCAGCCGCGCCACGCCGAGCGCCGCCACCATCAGATAAAGCGAGGCCTCCAGCGGCAGGCTCCAGAGCGGCCCGTCCATCACGGTGCCGAACCAGAATTTGCTGAACTCCACGCCTGGCAGCTTGTTGGGCTGCAGCTGCATGAGGAGATTGGCGCCGAGAAACTCGTGCGTGCCGGGATCGCGGAGATAGTCGCCGAGCGGCAGGCTGGTCATCGCGGCGCCGAGCCCGAAGGTGAGCACCAGGATGCAGGCGGCGAGGCCCGGATAGATCCGCAGCGCGCGCTTGGCAAGGAAGCGCGGGAGCGAGTTCGTCTGCTCCCAGCTCTGCGTCACCAGGAACCCGCTGATGGCGAAGAACACGAACACGCCCACGAGGCCGGTCGGGCACTGGTGCAGGCTCAGCACCACCAGGGGATCGCGGTCCTGGGTGCCCTCCGCGAGCAGGAAGGCATGAGTGAAGATCACGGAGGTCGCGGCGACGAGGCGCAACGCGTCGAAATTGTTCTTGCGGTCCACGGGCGCTCTCAGGCGGGGAGCGGCGCCGGACGCGGCGCTGCGGCGAGCACTGTCCGTTTGAGGCGGAGCGCACGCTTCTCCACGAGGTGCCACGACAAGAACGCCACCACGGCGGTGGCAGGATAGGCGATCAGGAACAGCTCCCACCAGCCGGATTCGGGCCGGAGATACAGCACGGCCTGCTCGACGGGCCAGCCGTAGATGTAGAGCCCATAGGAGAGGTCGCCGAAGCGCGCGGCGGGGAGTGCGGGCAGCGACGGGTGCAGCGCCAGGTAGATCACGAGATAGCCGCCGCAGAGCGGGAACAGCAGGATGAAGGCGTGGAGCGGGACACTCGCGATCAGGCCCGCCAGCGCCAGGAATGCGATCCGGCCGTCGAGCACGCGCCGGGGCCCGAGTTGCTGCAGCAGCATGCCCATCACGAAGAACCCGAGCAACCAGAGCACGCTGCCCGTGAAGTCCCAGTCGTGCCAGCTCGAGGCATCGAGCGCGATCGCGAGCAATCCCACCGCGAGCAGCGCCAGCAGGACCGGCACGCGCAGCAGCCGCGCGGCGCCCAGCGCGGCCACCATCACGTACATGGCGATCTCAACCGGCAGGCTCCAAAGCGGCCCGTCGACGATGTGCCCGAGCTCGCGGCCGGTGAACCACACGCCCGGCAGGCTGTTGTGGTCGGTGTGCAGCAGCAGATTGGCGCCCAGGAAATCGTAGGTGCCGTAGCTCGCGAGGTACTCGCCGAGCGGCAGGGTGCTGACAAGCGGGCCCAAGCCCAAGCCGAGCACGAGGATGCAGGCGGCGAGGCCGGGATAGATCCGGAGCGCGCGCTTCAGCGCGAAGCGCGGCAGCGAGGGCGCGCGCGCCCAGCTCTCGGTCACGAGATAGCCGCTGATCACGAAGAACACGAAGACGCCGACCACGCCCAGGATGGTCTGGCCGCCGGTCAGCACCATCAGCGGCTCGCCGTCCTGCCGGCCGGTCGCCAGCAGAAAAGCATGCGAGAAGATCACGGCCGTCGCCGCCAGGAGTCTCAGCGCGTCGAAGTTGTTACGGCGATCCACTCGGCGGGCCCTTTCCAAGCCGGCACACGACGGCAGAACGGCTGCGGACGACGCGAACTTCCAGCCCACGCGTCAGGCCGCTTCGGAGCGGTCCCGCAGATGGTCGCCGGCCCAGCGGCGCGCCCACTCCACCGCGACCTCCTCGGGAACGGTGCCGGCGCTGGCGTCGTGCAGGAGCACCTCGCCGAGGCGTCTGGCGCCGAGGGACGACAGGAGCTGGTCGAATCGCTTGCCGCCGAAGCAGAAGGTCTGCGCATAGGTGCGATCGCCCAGCGCGATGACGCCATATTCCACGTGAGTCAGATCGGGCCGCGCGGTTTCCAGCGCCGCAAAGAAATCGCGGGCGTTGTCGGGCACGTCGCCCTGGCCGTAGGTCGAGGTGCAGATCAGGAACCAGCCCGGCCGGTCGAAGGCGGCCGGCGTCAGCTTGTCCATGGCCAGCACCTCAGCCACGAAACCCTCAGCCGCCAGCGTGTCCTTGACCTCGTCGGCCACCAGCTCCGCGGTGCCGGTCATGGTTCCGACCAGGATCGTAATGATTTCAGCCATTTACCTCATCGCACCTGCGGGCTCGACCCAGCCGTAAAAGTCACTATAATGCATGTTATGGCATCAGCAAGCAGGATAATACACACAATCCGTCCGAGGCTGTATGGCTGCTGACACCGCCCATCCGACGGCGGACCGCGAGCACAAGAATGGCGAGGCGGAGTACCTGCGCCTGCTCGGCGAGCGCATCCGGGCGGCGCGCGCGCGGCGCGGCATGACCCGGAAGATCCTGGCCCGCGACTCCGGCGTCTCCGAGCGTTATCTGGCCCAGCTCGAGACCGGGCATGGCAACATCTCCATCATCCTGCTGCGACAGGTGGCGCAGGCGATGAGCCTGCCGCTCGCCGAGCTGGTGCGCGAGGGGCCCGAGCATCCCGTGGAGTTCTCGCTGCTGGTGCAGTCCCTGGCGCGGCTCGAGCCCAAGCAGCTGGCGGAGGCGCGCAGGCTGTTGACGGAGTCCTTCGGCGCCTCCATGGAGCGCGACCGGCGGCAGCGCATCGCGCTCATCGGGTTGCGCGGCGCCGGAAAGTCGACCCTGGGCGCGAAGCTCGCGGCAGCACTCGCCGTTCCCTTCGTCGAGCTCGATCGCGAGATCGAGCGGATCGCCGGCATGAGCCTTGCCGCCCTCTTCGACCTCTATGGCCAGAGCGCCTACCGGCGCTACGAGCGCCGCGCCCTGGAGTCCGTGATCGAGACTCACGAGCGCGCGGTGATCGCCACGGGCGGCAGCCTGGTCTCGGAGCCCGCGACCTTCGATCTCCTGCTCTCGGCCTGCTTTACCGTGTGGCTGACGGCGCGGCCCGAGGAGCATATGAGCCGCGTCATGGCGCAAGGCGATCTTCGCCCGATGGCCGATAACACCGAGGCAATGGAAGACCTGCGACGGATCCTTGACGGCCGCGCCGCGCTTTACAGCAAGGCCGACGCCACCGTGGAGACCGCGGGCACATCGGTCGATCAGAGTCTCGATTTGCTCAAATCCGCCGTCGCGGCCGAACCGTCCTCCTAAAGGCAGTCGCCATGATCACCTTCGACACCGATCCCTCCCGCTACCGGCATTGGAAGCTGAGCTTCGATGGCGATGTGGCGACGCTCGCGCTCGACGTGCAGGAGGACGCTGGCATCCAGCCGGGCTACAAGCTCAAGCTCAATTCCTACGATCTCGGCGTCGATATCGAGCTCAACGACGCACTCAACCGGATCCGCTTCGAGCATCCGGAGGTGACGGTCGTCGTGCTCACCAGCGCGCGCGCGCGCATGTTCTGCGCCGGCGCCAACATCTACATGCTCGGGACTTCCAGCCACGCCTGGAAGGTCAATTTCTGCAAATTCACCAACGAGACACGGAACAGCATCGAGGATTCGAGCCGGCATTCCGGCCTCAAATTCATCGCCGCGCTCAACGGCACCGCCGCTGGCGGCGGCTACGAGCTGGCGCTCGCTTGCGACGAGATCGGCCTGGTCGACGACGGCTCCTCGACCGTGAGCCTGCCGGAAGTGCCGCTCTTGGGCGTGCTGCCGGGCACGGGCGGGCTCACGCGGCTGGTCGACAAGCGCAAGGTCCGCCGCGACCTCGCCGACCTCTTCTGCACCACCGCCGAGGGCGTGCGCGCCGAGCGGGCCAAGGCCTGGCACCTCGTCGACTGGACGGCGCCGCCGCAGAAATTCGCGGAGACGCTGAAGGAGCGGATCAGGAAACTCGCGAAGCGGAGCGATCGGCCGAGCGACGCGAGACCGGTGGCCTTGCCGGCACTCGAGCGAACGGTCGACGCCCGGGGCTATCGTTACGAATATGTCGACGTGATCTTCGATCGTCCGCGGGGAGTGGCCGTCCTCACCGTAGCCGGACCCCGCGAGGATGCGCCTCAGGACATCGATGCCGTGATCGCTGCCGGCGCCCGCTGGTGGCCGCTCGCGATGGCGCGCGAGCTCGATGACGCCATCCTGATGCTGCGCGCGAATGAGCCTGAATTGGGCACGATCCTGCTGAAGACCCGCGGCGATCCCGAGAGGGTCCGCACGCAGGACGACTTACTCAGCTTCGAAAGCGGAAATTGGTTTGTGCGCGAGACCGTCGGATTTCTTCGGCGCACGCTCGACCGCCTCGACGTGTCGTCGCGCAGCCTCTTCGCCTTGATCGACCGTGGCTCGTGCTTTGCAGGCCTGCTTCTGGAATTGGCGCTCGCCGCCGACCGGAGCTACATGCTGGCGCTTCCGGAAGGCGATCCGGAGAGCCCTCGGATCATGGTTGGCGACATGAACTGGGAGGGCCTCGAGATGCTGAACGGGAAGACCCGCGCCTTTAACCGCTTCTCGGGCAACGAGGTCGAGCTTGGAAATCTCGTGCTCAACGGGCACCGCCCCATCGATGCGGCAAAGGCGATCGATTTCGGGCTGGTGACGGTGGCCCCCGACGAGCTCGATTGGGAAGACGAAATCCGGCTCGCGATCGAGGAGCGCGCGAGCCTGTCGCCGGACGCGCTCACTGGGCTCGAGGCCAATCTGCGCTTCGCGGGCGAGGAGAGCATGCACACGAAAATCTTTGCGCGGCTCACGGCCTGGCAGAACTGGATCTTCAGCCGGCCCAACGCGGTCGGCGACAAAGGGGCGCTCAAGCTGTTCGGCACCGGCACAAAGCCGCAGTTCAATCGGGAAAGGGTCTGACAATGGCGATCGACTATCTCGAGCGCATCCCGAACAACGTCGATCTCGGCGAGAACCGCACGCTGCAGCGCGCGCTGGAGCAGTGGCAGCCGAAGTTCCTGGACTGGTGGCGCGAGATGGGCCCGGCGGATTTCCAGGGCGCCGAGGTCTATTTGCGGACGGCGACGTCGGTCGATGCCAAGGGCTGGGCGAGCTACGGCGCTGTGAAGATGCCGGACTATCGCTGGGGCATTTTCCTGGCGGACGCCACGCCCGAGCGCGCGATCGGCTTCGGCGACGAGTTCGGCAAGCCCGCCTGGCAGCAGGTGCCGGGCGAGCATCGCTCGACCCTGCGCCGCCTGATCGTGACGCAAGGCGATACCGAGCCCGCCTCGGTGGAGCAGCAGCGGATGCTCGGCCACACCTGCCCGTCACTCTACGACCTGCGCAACCTGTTCCAGGTGAACGTCGAGGAAGGCCGGCATCTCTGGGCGATGGTCTACCTGCTGCACGCCTATTTCGGCCGCGACGGACGCGAGGAGGCGGAGGGCCTGCTACAGCGCCATTCCG
>DATMMM010000385.1:0-3885 GCA_035569735.1 Allostellaceae bacterium
GGCCGTCGCCAAGGATCTGGGCGCGGACGCGCTGGCGACCGGCCATTACGTGCGGCGCGTGATGGGGCGGGAGGGGCCGGAACTGCACCGCGCCGCCGACGGCGCGCGCGACCAGAGCTATTTCCTGTTCGCGACCACGCGCGAGCAGCTCGAATTCCTGCGCTTTCCCCTGGGCGAGCTCGGGAAGGACGAAACCCGCGCGATCGCGCGGCGCCTGGCGCTGCCGGTGGCGGCGAAGCCGGACAGCCAGGACATCTGCTTCGTGCCGACCGGCGACTATGCGGCGGTGGTGCAGAAGCTCCGGCCCGGTGCCGCGGAGCCCGGCGAGGTCGTCGACCCCGCGGGCCGCGTGCTTGGGCGCCACGAGGGCGTCATCCATTTCACCGTGGGCCAGCGCAAGGGCATCGGCATCGCGGGCGCGGAGCCGCTCTACGTGCTGCGCCTCGAGCCCGAGCGGCGCCGCGTGGTGGTGGGACCGCGCGCGGCGCTGGGTCAACGGCGCGTCGCTCTCAGCGGCGTCAATTGGCTGGCCTCGGCGCCGCCCGGTGCGGATGGCATGCGGGTCGCGGTGAAGCTGCGCTCGGCGCAGCCGCCGCTCGCCGCCACGCTGTTCCTTGACGGCGCCGGCGGCGGCGAGGCGATGCTCGAGACACCCGCGCTCGGCGTGGCGCCGGGCCAGGCCTGCGTCTGCTATGACGGCAGCCAGGTGCTCGGCGGCGGCTGGATCCGGCGGAGCGAGGCAGAGCCCGTCCAGGTAATTTCCGGAAAGATTGAAACAGCCGCCTTACCCAGCTTCGGCTGAGCTCACTCACCGCACGGGGCGTTACAGGGCTCGACGGCCGGCGGCATCTCTCGCTTTTCAGCGACGGGTTTTCGCGGGATCAAGCGAAGTTTGGGCCAAACCTGGTCCGAGGGTTGTCCAGTCGCGGCGATTTGCTCGACAACCTTCAAGGCCTTCAGCAGCTCGGGCACGGTGAAGGGTTTACTCAAGCAAGCTTGACCCACCGGAGCCGGGGGATCGAGAACTCGTTGGGGGTCGGCCGTCACGAAGAGGATGCCGAGATTGAGACGGCTCGACGCCGCGACCGCCGCATCGAGTCCGCTGACGCTGCCCGCGAGGCGTACATCGATGATTGCGAGATCGGGCTTCTCCTGCTCCGCCAGTGTGACGAACTCCTTCGCGGAGGCTGCGACCCCGCACAGCTCGTAACCGGCCTCCCTCAGGGCTTCCTGGAGAAACGCCGCGACGAATGGGTTGTCTTCGCCGATCAGAAGCTTTCCCATGTCAACCTCCCAGGATGGCGGTCTTGCCCGTCGAGCGCGGTCATCGTTTCAGCATCTCGCCGAGCATCTCGATGAGCGCATCGGTGTCTTCCTTCTGGAACGCAGCATCGGCACCAAGCTTCTCCGCGATCACCAGATAGTCGGACTTGTCCACCTTGCCGCCGCCGGATATGGCGATGATCTTCACGTCCCGCCGTTCTCGGCGCATTTGCAGCATCGCCCCGATGCCATCTTCTTCCGGCATCATGATGTCGGTCACCACGACCGCCGGTGAATGCGCTCGAAACATTTGCAGCCCGTGCGCGCCATCGCGCGCCGTCAGCACGCGAAAGCCGTGGGTTTCGAGCAGCAGGGTCAGCGAGTCCAGAAACCCTGGATCGTCGTCGACGACCAGGACCGGACCGGCATACTCGGGTGTCCGGCTACCCGAGGTGGCTCGTCTGCGATGGCTCTTAAGACGGGGCATGGGCACTCCACTGAGGCGAGCGCGCACTCCCTCGCCCGTGCGCACACGTACAATGGTTGTAAACTTCGATTAACGGAGCGTTAGCGGCTCGGCGCCTTTTCTGACCCTTGGGAGCAAGGAAGCTGGAGCAAGAAAGGGGCTCCCGGGCAAAAACCGCCCTTGGCCGCTTCTTCCAGTGCGGAACGGCCTAGTCGGCGGCGACCTCGTTCGCCCGGCCGCCGAGGCCGGTGTTCCAGACCAGCTCGGCATATCGCCGAACCGCGTGATCGCTGGAGAAGCTGGCCATGCCGGCGGTGTTGAGAATGGCGCGGCGCGTCCATGGCTCGACGTCGGCGTACTCGGCCTCGACCCGCTCCTGAGAGCGCAGGTACGAGGCAAAATCCGCGAGCACGAGATAAGAATCGCCGCCGCTCGTCAGCGCGTCGACCACCGGCCTGAACAGATCGGGCGCGGACGGCGAGAAGTGACCGGAGGCGATGAGATCGAGCGCGGCCCTGATCTCGGGGTCGCCGTGATAATAGCGCCAGGGGTCGTAGCCATCGGCACGGAGCTTGGCCGCCTCCTCGATGGTGGCGCCGAAGGCGAAGAAGTTCTCGGCGCCGACGGCCTCGCGGATCTCGATGTTTGCACCGTCGAGCGTGCCGATGGTGAGCGCGCCGTTGAGCGCCAGCTTCATGTTCCCGGTGCCGGACGCCTCGCGCCCCGCGGTCGAGATCTGCTCGGAGAGATCGGCGGCGGGAATGATGATTTGCGCCTTGCGGACGCCATAGTCCGGAATGAAGGCCACCCTGAGGCGGCCGGCGAGCACGGGGTCGCTGTTGACGCGCTGGGCCACCTGGTGAATGAGCTTCAGGATCAGCTTGGCCATCACGTAATTCGGTGCGGCCTTGCCGGCGAAGACGACGGTGCGCGCGACGCATTGCGCGTCCGGGTGTTGGCGCAGGCGGTCGTAGAGCGCCACGACGTGCAGCAGTTTCAGCAGCTGGCGCTTGTACTCGTGGATCCGCTTGATGTGCACGTCGAAAAGCGATCTGGCGTCGACCGGGATGCTGCAATCCTGCGCGATGAGCTCGGCCAATCTGAGCTTGTTGCGATGCTTCACGTCGCGGAAAGCCGCGCGAAAGGCGGGATCGTCGGCGTGCGGAGCGAGCGCCGCGAGGCGATCGGGCTGCTTTAGCCATGCGTCCCCGATGCGCGAACGGATGAGCTCCACCAGATCCGGGTTCGCGTCCAGAAGCCAGCGGCGAAAGCTGATGCCGTTGGTGATGTTGACGATCTTGCCGGGATAGAGCGCCGCGAAATCGGCGAAGGTCGTCCGCTGCATCAGGTCCGTGTGTATCTTGGATACGCCGTTGACCTTGCGGGAGCCCGCGATCGCCAGATGCGCCATCCGGACGCGCCGCTCGCCTTCCTCGTCGATCAGCGACATCCTGCGGATCAGCCCGCCGTCGCTCGGGCGCCGGCGCGCGAGGTCGCGCAGGAACCAGTCGTTGATCCCGTAGATGAGTTGCATATGGCGCGGCAACAGCGTCTCGAAATAGCCCAGCGGCCAGGTCTCCAAGGCCTCGGGCATCAGCGTGTGATTGGTGTAGGCGAAACTTCGCCGGGTCAGGTTCCAGGCCTGCTCCCAATCGAGGTGATGTCGGTCCATGAGAAGGCGCATGAGCTCGACGATCGCGAGCGAGGGGTGCGTGTCGTTGATTTGGATGACGATCTCGTCGGGCAAGCGGTCGAGCGGCCGCCCACCGCGTTGGAACCGGCGCAGGATGTCCTGCACCGACGCGCTGACGAAGAAATATTCCTGCTTGAAGCGCAACTCGCGGCCCGCCGGGGACGCGTCGCCGGGATAGAGCACCTGCGACAGGCTCTCGATCGCGTTCCTGCGGGCGAAGGCGCCGACATGGTCGCCGTCGTTGAACGAGCGCAGATCGAGCTCGCCGAACGAGCTGGGCGACCAGAGCCGCAATATGTTGAGTCGCTCTGACTGGTATCCGAGCACGGGCATGTCGTGCGCCACCGCGAGGATCTCGTCCTGCGGGAGCCATTCATGGCGCGGCAACCGGCCGGGCCCGTGGTCGACGACGCGGCCGCCGAATCCCACAGGGTGCACCAGATCCGCGCGCGGGACTTCCCAT
>DATMMM010000386.1:0-2315 GCA_035569735.1 Allostellaceae bacterium
CGAGCGCGGGGCTTTTGCTGGCGGGCATGAGTTCGGCTCGGTCGGCGCCTATGAGCGGCTCGCGGGACGGGCGCTGTTCGCGGTTGACCCCAAGGCGCCGGCGCAGCGCGGCATCACCGATCTCGGGCGCGCCCCCGTCGACGGCGAGGGCCGTGTCCGCTTCGAGGCCGACATCATGATCCTGCGCCCCCGGGATCTCGCGCGCGGCAACAAGCGGCTCTTCCTCGACTACGGCAACCGCGGCAACAAGCGGGCGCTGCAGTTCTTCAACGACGCGCCCGCGAGCAACGATCCGCGCACGCTTGGCGACGCCGGCAACGGTTTCCTGATGCGCCGCGGCTACAGCATCGCCTGGATCGCCTGGCAGGGCGATTTGCTCGCGGGCGACGGCCGCATGCTGCTGGACCTGCCCGTCGCGACCGAGAAGGGCAAGCCCATCACCGGCCTCGTGCGCGTCGAGTACATCGCGGATCAGCATGGCGTCACATCCATGCCGCTCTCGGGCTGGATCTCGACCCGGAGCCATCCGACGGTCTCGCTCGACACGCGACAGGCGAGCCTCACGCGGCGGCGCTATGCCGACGACCTCCGGATTCCCGTGCCGCCGGACCAGTGGATGTTCGCGCGGCTCGAGGCCGGCATGGGGCTCGACAACCAGGGCAGCGAGCGCGCGCTGGTGCCGTCCGATCAGCACATCTACATACGCGGGGGATTCGAGCCCGGCTGGATCTACGAGCTCGTCTACACCGGGCGCGACCCGCTCGTGCTGGGCTTGGGCCACGTCGCCGTGCGCGACTTCGCGAGCTTTCTCAAACATGGCGAGCGCGATGCCGCGGGCGGCGCCAATCCGCTTCGCGAAGGACGCGCCGGCATCGAGAAGGCCTATGCCTGGGGCCGCTCGCAGAGCGGACGCTGCATCCGCGATTTCGTCTACCTGGGCTTCAACGCGGATGCCGAGGGCCGGCGCGTCTTCGATGGCGTGCTCCCGCATGTGAGCGGCGGCGGGCTCATGTGGCTCAACCACCGTTTCGCCAACGCGGTCACCCCGGCGGGCCAGCAGTACGAGGACCATTTCAATCCCGCGGACCGCTTCCCGTTCTCCTATGCGGAGAGCACCGACCACCTCACGGGCAAGCGCGACGCGATCCTGAAGCGGCCCGAGACCGATCCGCTGGTGATCCACACCCAGACCGCGACGGAGTATTGGCAGCGCAAGGGCTCGCTGGTGCATACGGACACCAGCGGCAACGACCTGGCACAGCCCGAGGGCGTGCGCGTCTATGCCTGGGCGAGCTCGCAGCATTTCGCCGATCCCAACCTGAAGAAGCCCGCGCGCGGCATCTGCCAGAACGTGATCAACGTGGTCCAGACCTCCATGCTGTTCCGCGCCGTGCTGGACGCCATGGATCGCTGGGCGACCGACGGCGTGGCGCCCCCGCCGAGCCGCGTGCCGCGCCGGTCCGACGGCACGCTCGTCACCATGGAGCAATGGCGCACGCAATTCCCGCGCATCCCCGGCACCGCGGTGCCGAGCGGCCCGGCGGAGCTGCCGCTCCTGGATTTCGGGCCGGACTTCGAGCGCGGCATCCTTTCCAAGGAGCCGCCGGAGGTGATGGGGACCAAGCGCTACACCGTGCTGGTGCCGGCGGTGGATGCCGACGGCAACGACACCGGCGGCGTGCGCGCGCCCATGGTCGAGGCGCCGCTCGCCACCTATACCGGCTGGACCCTGCGCGCCCGAGGCTTCGGCCATGGCGCCACCCACACCTTCATCGGCAGCACGATCCCGTTTCCCGAGACCGAGTCGGAGCGCCGCATCACCGGCGACCCCCGCCGCAGCATCCTCGAGCGCTATCCGACCCAAGCCGCCTACACCGCCGCCATCGCCGCCGCCGCCCGCCGCCTTGTCAAGGAGCGACTGATGCTGGAGGAGGATTTCGAGCGCGCGATCGCGCTGTCGCAGGACTGGGGCCGGCCGCGGCACGAGGTGGGGCTGGAGTAGCGCGCGACGCGCCCGAGGCGCCGAAAGCGCGATGAATTGGCTTTCGATTGGGCGTTAGACGCGCTGTCTCACCGGCCCTTCTCATTGATTGCCTTCAGAAAATTGGGTTTCAATTTTATCGGCTGGGTGCTGTTGCTCGCCCGCCGCCTCGCGCGCGCGGCGCCGCGCCTGACGGGCCTCGAGCGTGGCGATGGCACGGTCGAGCTGCCTCGCGATCACAGACTCATAGCGGGTGAGCGCGCTCATGCCCTCGTTGAGCCAGTCGAACATGATGCTGGTGTCGACCCGGAGCGAAGTCTCGGGGTCGACGGCG
>DATMMM010000387.1:0-8211 GCA_035569735.1 Allostellaceae bacterium
CGCCGTCGACCCCGAGACTTCGCTCCGGGTCGACACCAGCATCATGTTCGACTGGCTCAACGAGGGCATGAGCGCGCTCACCCGCTATGAGTCTGTGATCGCGAGGCAGCTCGACCGTGCCATCGCCACGCTCGAGGCCCGGCAGGCGCGGCGCCGCGCGCGCGAGGCGGCGGCCGAGCAACAGCACTCGGCCGATAAAATTGAAACCCAATTTGCTGAAGGCAATCAATGAGAAAGGCCGGTGAGACGGCGCGTCTCGCGCCCAATCGAAAGCCAATTCATCGCGAGTCGAAGGACGTACAGCAACGTTAGCCCGCCGCCACGTTTCCCTCGCGGCGCCAATCCGCGAAGGCGCCGAGCGGGCCGGGTGTCACCCCGCGACCCACGATCTTGCTGCTGCCGGCGCGTAGCGAGGGTTTCTCCATGACCTGAAATCCGGCCGCGGCGAGGGCCTGCTGCACCTCTGGCGGCACGCCTCTCTCGCACTCGATCCCGGCTGATTGCGTCGCGATGTCTTTCGGCTTCGTGCCGGGCACGATCGACCAGCGCGGCGCCGCCACCGCCTCTCCCGGTGCCTCGCCGAGATCGAGGATCCGGCTCAGCACCTGCAGGTTGACCTGCGGCTGGTTGTCGCCGCCGGGCGAGCCGCCGATCCATTTGAGGCCATGCTCGTCGGAGGCCATGAAGGTGTGCAGCGTATGCATGGTGCGCCGGCCAGGCGCCAGATGGTTGGCTTGGCTCGCATCGAGGAAGAACGCGATCATGCGGTTGTTGAGGAGCACGCCGGTCTCCTCGCCCACCACGCCGGATCCGAGCTCGGCATAGACGCTTTGGATCAGCGCGACGCCGTTGCCCTCGCCGTCCATTACCGAGAGCTTGGTGGTGTTGTCGGCGGCCGCCGCGACCTCGAAGCGCGGCAGTCCCAGGGCCTCGGCACGGCCGGCGAGGATCGCCTCGGCCTGTGCGCGCGCCTCCGGCCCATCGCGCAGGATGGCAAGCCGCTCGTCGAAGGCGCGTCGGAGGGCGCGGGCGGCCGCGACCCAGAACGCCGACGGCGACAGCCGCTTCGGCTCGGGTGCCAGCTGCTGCAAGAGCCCGAGCGCGCGCAGCAGCACCACGCCCTGGGTGATCGGCGGCTGGCTCGCGATTTCGAGCCCGCGATAGCGCGTCGTCAGCGCCGGCAGCACCTCGGCCTTGATCGCGGCCAGATCCTCCTCGGCGAGGAAACCGCCGGCCTTCTGCACGGTGCGGACGATGTCGCGGGCGATCGGGCCTTCGTAGAAGACGCGGGGCCCTTTCTCCGCGATGGCCGCGAGCGTCCGTGCGAGCGCGGGCTGGCGGAATTTTTCGCCCTCCTTGACGGCGATGCCGTTGGGCGCGAACACCGCCTTCCAGCCCGGCAGGCTCGAGTAATCTCCGACGTGCTTGGCGGCCGCCGCGGCGACCCGCCAGCTCAAGGGAAACCCGTCGCGGGCGAGCGCGATTGCGGGCGCCAGCAGCTCCGCGAGCGGGCGGCTCGCCCAGCGCTCGTGCAGCGCTTGCCAGCCCGCGACCAGTCCCGGCCCTTGCACCGCAAGCCCGCCTGTTTCCGGCACGAAGCCGTGCCCCAGCGCCTTATAGGCTTCGATGGTCGCCCGCCTGGGCGCGGCGCCGGTGGCGTTCACCGCAAGGACGGGCTTGCCGCCGAGCGTCACCAGCGCCAGCAGGTCGCCGCCGATGCTGTTGGCGTTGGGCAGCATCACCGCGAGCACCGCCGAGCCCGCGATTGCCGCATCGACCACGTTGCCGCCGTCCCTGAGACAAGCCACCGCCGCTTCCGCCGCCTCGCGCGTGCCCGCGGCCGCGGCCGCGCGGGCGCCATGAGCTTGCTCGAAGCCACCGAACCGCTTGCTCGCCATGTCTTAGGTTCCTTCTTTGTTAAGTAGCCAATCTACCTCATCCTGAGCGCGCGCCCGAAGGGCGCGTGTCGAACTCATCCTGAGCGCGCGCCCGCAGGGCGCGTGCCGAAGGACGTACCAAAGAGGGAGCTTCCACATGACCGACATCTACGAGCGGCTCGGCGTCACGCCGATCATCAATGCCTGCGGTCCCAACACGCGGCTCTCCGGCGGCATCATGGCGCTTGAGGTCGCCGAGGCCATGGTGGAGGCGTCGCAGCACTGCGTCGACATGGTGGAGCTGCAGGCGCGCGCGAGCACGCTGATCGCGCAAGCAACCGGCGCCGAGGCGGGCCTCGTCACGTCCGGCGCGGCGGCGGGCGTGCTGCTCGGTCTCGCCGCCTGCATGACCGGTCTCGATCCCGACAAGATGAACCGTCTCCCCGACACCGCCGGCATGAAGTCCGAGATCGTGGTGCCGCGCAGCCATCGCAACTTCTATGACCGGGCGGCGCGCGCGCTGGGCGCGCGCGTGGTCGAGGTCGGCCTCTCCGACCGCTTCAGCGGCACTGGGGTGCGCGACGTCGAGGCGTGGGAGATCGCAGCGGCGATCACCGAGCGCACCGCCGCCGTCTACTATCTCGCCAAGCCCCATGCGCTGCCGCTGCTCGCCGAGGTCGTCGCCGTAGCGAGCGCGAAGGGTGTGCCGGTGGTGGTCGACGCCGCGGCGGAGCTGCCGCCGAAAGAGAACCTGCGCCGCTTCCTCGCCGAGGGCGCGGCCCTCGTCGCCTTCAGCGGCGGCAAGGCGATCGGCGGGCCGCAGGCCTCCGGCATTCTGGCGGGCCGCCGCGATCTGATCGCCGCCGCCGCGTTGCAGAACCTGGACCTCGACGTCTTCCTCGATCAGTTCAATCCGCCCGCGGATTTCATCGACAAGCGCGCCTTGCCGGGTCTGCCCCATCACGGCATCGGCCGCCCCTGCAAGGTCGGGAAAGAGGAAATCGCGGGCCTGCTCACCGCTCTGCGTCTCTTCATCACCGATAACGGCGGGCGTGCGGAGCACTGGGGCGCGATCTCGTCCGCGCTGAGCGCGGCGCTCATAACCGTGCCCGGGCTCGACGTCGCCGCGAGCGACGACGCGCGGCAGTCCGGCATTCCCTATGTGACGGTGCGGCTGCAACCGCATCGCAGCGGAATCGGCATCATGGACCTCGTGGCACGACTGGAGGCGGGAAAGCCGAGCGTGCGCTGCAACGTCGCGCGCGCAGCCGAGGGCGTGCTGGTTCTATCGCCGGTATGTCTGCGCCCGGATCAGATCTCCGAAATCGCCGCGAAGTTCCGATCCGCGCTCGGTTAAGCGCGTATAGGTTCCGCGCACATTATTGACACCGGTCGCTGCTTGCGACCGCGCGTTCGCACATGCATCAATGCGTGGCGCCGCAGCTCGCTGCGGTGCTCATGTCAAATCTAAAGGGGAGAGAAGTGATGGCAGGAAAGCAGAAAGCGGTTCCGGCGGGTTTTCACACGGCAACGCCGTGCCTGACGATCAACGGTGCCGCGCGCGCTATCGAATTCTATAAGAAGGCCCTCGGCGCGACCGAGGTGATGCGCTTCGCGCATGGCGACAAGATCGCCCATGCCGAAATCCAGATCGGCGATTCCAAGATCATGCTCTCCGACGAATTTCCGGAGATGGGCATGCGCAGCCCGCAGGCGGTCGGGGGCTCGCCGACGGCGATCTACCTTTACGTGGACAATGTCGATGCCGTCGCCGACCGCGCGGTCACCCAGGGCGCAAAGACGGTGCGTCCCGTCGAGGATAAATTCTACGGCGACCGCTCCGGCACGGTGCAGGATCCGTTCGGACATGTCTGGCATCTTGCCACGCACAAGGAGGACGTGCCGGAGGACGAGCTCCGCAGGCGCGCCGAGACCTTCATGAAAGAGGCAGGGAAGAAGTAATCGCCTCTCTCGATCAACCCGCCGGTGGTGTCCAGCTGACGCTTTCGTCGAGGGGCACCACCGGCCGCGGCAGCCGTGTCCAGTCAAAGCGGCTCAGCATGGGCGAGGTGAGCCCGGGACAGTCCACCTCGACGATCTGCTCGCCCTTGAAGAACTCGTCGAAGCCGCCGCGGAAATGGCCGCGCGACTTCACGACGACGGTTCGTGCCTTGGCGATGTCGAGCCCGAACATCTCGAAGAACACCGGGTCGGCGCATTGCTGGCGGTTCGAGATCACCACCAGGCTGACGCCGCCGAGCCTCAGCGCCGCCGATTTGCCGAGCGAGAGGCTGCGCCCGGCCGCGATGCCCCGCCGACCCACGCAATTCCCGTCGGAGAGCGCGATCACCTCCGCCTCGTGCGCGAGCGGCTTCGAGAACCGGTTGGTCTCCGTGCGGTTCATGCGGGCCAGGAACCGGGCGCCGAGACCCCGCTCGTGCGCCTCCTCCGCGAGCGCCGCGTCGTTGAAAATGCCGAGCAGCACACCCTCGGCGCCCGACTTGAGCAGCGCCTCCAGCAAATGGGTGGTGTTGCCGCGCCCGCCGCCGCCGGGATTGTCGGCAACATCCGCAAGACAGAGCGCGGGCTTGTCCGTATCCCTGCCCGCCGCCACTGCCAGTGCGACGGCATCCTCCAGCGAGGTCAACCTGGCGCGGAAGCGGTCGCGGTTCGCCCAGCCGAGCTCGGCGATCTCGCGGGCGAGCGTGCGAGCAGCGCCGGCGTCGCGGCGCGCGGTCACGATCACGGCGATGCCGTTCTTCGCGGTGTCGGCATAGGCGAAGCCGCCCATGACCGAGACGTTCAAGATCTCGGGCGTGCGTCGGCGCTGGCCCAGCGCGATCATCTCGGCATAGGGCCCGGCCGCCGTCAGCAAAGTGACGGTCGGCGCCACGATCGGCAACCGGATGAACGCGTGCTGGGGCTCCAGGCCCTCGAGAAGCTCGCGCATTGCGAGGGCTGCTTCCTCGCCGCGCTCGCGCATGTCGAGGTGCGGGTTGGTGCGATAGCCGATGAAGACGTCGATGCTGTCGACCATGCGCTCCGACACGTTGGCGTGCAGGTCGAAGGTGGCGACGATCGGCACCTCGGGGCCGACGCTCTCGCGCACCAGCGCCAGCAGGGCGCCGTCGGGATCGTCATCCTCGGTGGTGAGCCCGGCTCCGTGGGAGCAGACATAGACGCCGTCCAGCGGCTTCGCGGCCTCGAGGCCTTGCCGCCACTCCGCCATCAGGTGCTGGAAAAACGCGTGCACGACGGGCCCGTTGGGCTGCGCTTGCGCGAGGCGCAGCGGCACCGGCGTCCAAGGCCCGGTGCGGTCCATCGCCGCCACGAAGGCCGGCATCTCCGCGGAGATGCGGGGATGCGCCGCCCGCGCCTCCGCGAGGAGCGCGGCTCCGGCCGCGTCGGCGCGCGCGGAGAAATCGGCCGCGCCCGCCGGCGGCGCGAACTTGTTGCACTCGATCGAGAAGCCCAGGAGCGCGATGCGGGGGCTGTGCGGCATGGGGCTCTAGGGAGAGAGGTCCGCTTGCTGGACAAGAATGCTTCGGGCAAAGTCTAGCCTCTCACGGAGCCATCGCAAACCTCCGCGAGCATTTGAGCCGGAGGATCGCGCATGTTCTCGCCACCGCAAGCATCCTGCCGCCGGCGCGCGCCGCGCGACGAGCGCCGCTTCCACCATCCCGATTTCGACAAGATGCAGGCGCGCGGCTGGAAGGCCGCCGAGGCGGAGGCGAAGATCGGCGACAGCCGCTGGCGGCAGGAGCTGCAGCGCGGCCTGGAGCACGGGCTCCCCGGCGCCGACAGCATCGGCGACCGCACCATCCCGACCTTCGCGCGGGGCGAGCTGCCGCACTTCGCGGGCATCAACACCTTCCTCAAGGCGCCCTATGTCGAGAACGTCCGCGAGGTCGGCAAATACGACGCCGCCATCATCGGCGTGCCCTTTGACGGCGGCACCACCTATCGGCCCGGCACGCGGTTCGGACCCCAGGGCATGCGGCGAATTTCGGCGCTCTACACGCCCTACAATTACGAGCTCGGCGTCGATCTGCGCGAGCAGATGAGCCTTTGCGACGCGGGCGACGTCTTCACCATTCCCGCGAACCTCGAGAAGACCTTCGACCAGATCACCCGCGCGGTCTCCCACGTGTTCTCCTCGGGCGCCATGCCCGTGATCCTCGGCGGCGACCATTCGATCGGGTTCCCGACCGTGCGCGGCATCGCGCAGTGCACCTCCAAGCGGATCGGCATCGTGCATTTCGACCGCCACGCCGACATCCAGGAGAAGGACCTCGACGAGCGCATGCACACGACGCCCTGGTTCCACGCGACCAACATGCCGAACGTGCCGGCGGTCAACCTGGTGCAGATCGGCATCGGCGGCTGGCAGGTGCCGCGCGAGGCGGTGAAGCAGATCCGCGAGCGCAACACCAACGTGCTGACCATCCGCGACGTCGAGGAGCTCGGCATCGACAAGACCGCCGAGATCGCCCTCGACCTCGCCTGGAAGAACGCGGACGCGGTCTACTTGAGCCTCGACGTCGATTGCGTCGATTGCGGCTTCGTGCCTGGCACCGGCTGGCCCGAGCCCGGCGGTTTCCTGCCCCGCGAGGTCTTGAACCTGGTCGGCAAGGTGGCGGCGCATGGCCTCTGTGGGATCGAGGTGGTGGAGGTGTCGCCGCCTTACGATACCTCCGACATCACCTCGCTCCTGGGCGTGCGCGTCATCGTGGACGCGCTGGGCTCGTTGGTGGCGCACGGCAAGCTCGGCGCCCACAAGGGCATCATCGACAAGCCCGTCTCGTTCTGAGGAGGCGGGGGATGGAGCACGAGCACCTTCACGCGGCCGAGGCCGCCTTCGTCGAAGGCTTTCGCGCGGCCTCCGACAAGCAGGCCTTTCTCGCGCTGGCGCGCATCCCGCTCGAGCTCGCGGCACCGGACGGGCCCGGCCTCAAGCTCGTCCAAGTCCTGCTCGAAGACACCGTCGAGGTCGGCCGCGCCTCCCGCGGCTTCGCCTCGCGCGAGCTGGTCTATCAGCCGCTCCCCGCCAAGCTCGTGACGTCCGAGACGCGGCTGCGCTTCCGCTACATCTCGGCCGACGCGGTCCGCGAGCTCAGCCTGGCGGAAGCCATCGCCTGGCCCGCGACTCCGCATGCCCATGGGTCGGCGGAGGACCTGCTGCATTCTGCAGAAATCGACAAAATCCGGCGGCGTGGCAGCTAGCACGCGCTGCGCATGCGATTAAGATAAGGCTTCTGCTGGAGCCGCGGACCGCTGGCGCGGCAAACCGGGGAGGCGCATGCCATGAGATCCGTTCCCGCTGCCGATGCGGCCGCGCGATCGCGGGGCTGGGTGCTCGTCCTGCTCGTGGTGGCTTTGCTCGGAGGCCTGCCGATCGCCGTCTGGCTCGACCTCCAGGACATCGCCGAGACCGCGCTCAGGACCCAGGCCGGGGATCTCAATTCGATCATCTCGAGCGTCCGCGGCTACTACGCGAGCAACGTGGTCGGCCGGGTTCTGGCGTCGCCGGGCTCGACGCAGGTCGTTCACAACTACGCGGAGGTGCCCGGTGCCATTCCGATACCGGCGACACTTTCGCTGGAGCTCGGTGGTGTCATCAGCGCTCAGCAGTCGAGCGTCGCCTACCGGTTCATCTCGGACTTTCCGTTCCAGGGCCGGCCGCCCCACGTCATGGACGATTTCGAGCGAAGCGCGCTCGCATCCCTTCGGCAAAATCCGAAGCAGCCGATCACTGACGTCTCGGCATCGCTGTACAGCGATCGGGTTCGCCTCATCGCGCCGATCGTCATGGGAGCTGCCTGTGTCAACTGTCACAACTCCCATCCCGAGAGCCCGAAACGCGACTGGAAGGTCGGCGATGTCAGAGGCATTCAGGAGGTGACGATCAGCCAGCCGATCGCCGCCAATATTTTCTCGTTCAAGCATCTGCTGATCTATTTCGTGTTCACCGCCGTCGTCGGATTCGGCTTCATCGCGATGCAGCGTCGCCAAGCAGGTGTGATCGCCGGGTTCAACCAGGAGCTCGAGACCGCGAACGAGTTCCTGGCGTCGGTATCGATGAAGATCTCCCGCTATCTCGCGCCGCAGATCTACAAGAGCATCTTCAGCGGCGAGCGGGACGTGACGATCCATACCGAGCGCAAGAAGCTCACGATCTTCTTTTCCGACATCAAGGATTTCACGGCGACCACGGAGCGCCTGCAGCCGGAGGAGATCACGGCGCTCCTCAACGAGTACTTCACGGAGATGTCCGCCATTGCGCTGACGCATGGCGGCACTGTCGACAAGTTCATCGGCGACGCCATCCTGATCT